>JAUNFY010000057.1 GCA_030524805.1 Bacteroidales bacterium
GAAATAGGGCGGGCAGGGGGGATATTGGGCAGGCTGCACTCTTGAACAGTATTGGGGCGCGGTGTGTTTCTTCTATTGGGGGGAGGTGCGTACTGGGCGGTTGGGGGAAATGAGGATGGGGATTATTGTGATTATCAAAAATATTTAAAATGAAAGTACTGACCATCAATGGAAGCCCGCATCTGCATGGATGCACCGACAGGGCCCTACAGGAATTTGAAAACACAATAGCCGGATGCGGCATCGAGGTGGAGCGCGTCAACGTCGGCAATAAAGACATCAGAGGTTGCATAGCCTGTAAATTCTGTCGTGAGCACGGGCGATGCGTCTTCGACGACATGGTGAACGAGACAGCGCCGAAGTTTGCCGAGGCTTCCGGAATAATCGTGGGCACCCCGACCTATTATGCAGGGAGCAACGGACAATTACTGGCGTTTCTCGACCGCCTTTTCTACAGCACGGCAGGGACCGTAGACAAAACCATGAAAGTGGGGGCAGCGGTGGTGTCGTCGCGCCGTGGTGGCTCAACGTCAGCCTTCGATGAAATCAACAAATATTTCACCATCAGCTCGATGCCTATTGCCTCAAGCACTTATTGGAATGAAGTGCACGGTTTTGTGGCGGAAGATGTGGAGAAGGATCTGGAGGGTCTGCAGACGATGCGCAACCTTGCCCGCAACGCCGCGTTCATGATGAAAGCGTTTGAGGCCCTGAAGGCAAAGGAGGGCATACCGCAGCAGGAACGGGGCTCATTAACGAGCTTCATGAATATCGGATGACGTTGCGGCTTGGGGCGAGAAAAAATAAAAATAATTGCGGAAAAATTTGGTTTATAAAATAAACTGTATTATCTTTGCAACTGAAAAAAGAGCGGCATCGCGCGACCGCTCTTTTTTAAGACGACGATGGTTTATAAAATTAACCAATTTATCAACACTTAAAATCTTCAGAATATGGAAGACAAGAAACTGACACCGCAAGAGAGCATGGAGCTGATAGCCTCCATGATTCAAAACACGAAGCGCAGGGTGGCATCGCCCGACCTAAGAATCTCGGTGATGTGGGGCGTGCTCGTCATCGTCACGGCAGCGGCCGCATGGGCTCTCCTTTCGACGACTCACAACCCGTGGTATAACTTCGTATGGTTTGCCATCCCGCTTATCGGCATACCGGCGAACATCATCCTTAAAGGCAACCGGGAGAAAAGGGGAGCCAAAACCTACCTCGACACGGTTAGCGAGGGAGTGTGGAAATGCGTTGGGTATATCGCGATAGGGCTTACGATAGCCTGCTTCATAGCGCAGGAATGCGGCTACCCCTCGGCATGGCTCGCAATGTTTTATTACGCATTTATCGTAGTCGGATTCGGAGCTGCTGTCAGCGGTTTGCTGCTTCGCGAGAATTCATATCTTTTTGGAGGGCTGTTCTCGATTTTCGCCGGTTTTGCCATCATCATCTGCAGCCTTTGCCAGGTACCGTTGCTCTATTCGTGGGTGGTGCCTCTCTACATCCTCTGCTTCCTGCTGATGTTTATAGTGCCTGCATTCATAATTTCACGAAAGATTAAAGCCGAGACAAAATGAAAGAACTTGATCCGCTGTTGCACTCGCAACTACGTCTTGCCGTGATGTCGATCCTGATGAATGTAGAAGAGGCGGATTTCGTTTATCTGAAAGAGAAGACAGAAGCGACAGCCGGGAATCTGAGTGTGCAGCTCGACAAACTCTCGTCGGCGGGCTACATCGCCGTAGAGAAAGGATTTGTCGGCAAGAAGACGCGCACGGTATGTCAGGTCACGGCACAGGGCCGGAGGGCATTTGAAGAATATGTCGAAGCCCTAAAAGAATATCTCAAGTTCTGAACCGACAGGACTCATAACAAAATCTCCGCGTCTATAAAAGCTTATAGATGCGGAGATTGGATGTGTATGCCGGAAATAACTGCTGCTGAATAAGACGTATGTCAGCCTTTCGGAGCAAAAGTTTCCACAGAAATAATAGGTTTGCCAAAAAAAGTAGCGAGCATAGCGAGAGTGGCGAGTGTGAAATTATGTTCACCGCTCAGCCAACGTGTGACTTCATTCGGCTGTTTGCCAACAGCTTGTGCAAGTTGTTTGCGATTCAAACCTTTTTCTTTCATAAGGGCATCAAGCCTGTTGGAAATAGCGAAAGAAAGCCGGGTTTCTTCACGCTTGGTCGCAGGTATGTCGTTGAAAATTTCTTCGAGACAGATATTTGCGGTTCTCATAACTCAAA
This sequence comes from Bacteroidales bacterium, assembly GCA_030524805.1. Taxonomy (GTDB): domain Bacteria; phylum Bacteroidota; class Bacteroidia; order Bacteroidales; family Muribaculaceae; genus Lepagella. The sequence continues at coordinate 2,256 of JAUNFY010000057.1, forward strand.
GGTTTTATCGGTTTTGATTTCTTTTTCAGTTATCTCTACATTGCCCTTGCGCATCTCTTGTTTAAGAAGATTCTCGAACTTCTGCAAATCCATTACATAACCTTGAAGCGTCTCGTCATCTTCATAACTTTTGCTATTCTTGACATCACCGTTGCCGAGCACAAGGATCTTGTCGGTAAGGCGCAGGCAGTAAAGGCGAAGTTTCGACTTTAAGACAGGGAGAGCTACCACAGAATCCCGCATTTTCCCTTCAGGTCTAAAATACCGTTCCAATGCACCATTTGCGAGAATCTGTTCAACAAATCGCATAATGGTCTGAAAGTCGGTATTCAGAACCGCATCGTTGCGAAATTTTGAAACGAATTTCTCAAATTCGCTTTTGTCATCTGAAAGGAATTGAATTGTGTACATGGTACAGCTATCACCGCTGTTCACCAAAAGCAGCTCTACTTCGCTCATAATACTTCGACTTTATTTTATAACGCAAAGATATAAATAAAGTTTGACATAAATGTAAAACGAAGAGTTTTTTCTTTGAAAAAAATCATGCAGGGGGTATCGGAGGGGTGGAACTATTGGAAAAAAGAGGCCGAAGCCTCTTTTTTTATTCATCAGGGTGTAAAAAGCTCGTTTTTTTTATGTAAATTTGCAGATGAAACCCAATGAAATTGTTTAAACAACTTCAATTCCTGAACCTGATTATGAAAGTCCGAAGTCTGATTATCGCGCTTTTCGCAGCCGCAGCCTGCTTTGCAGCTCAAGCCTCATCCTTCGAGGCGTCGTTGCACCCGGTGGGGGAGGGCTATTCGGCAACTTCCGTCAATACGGCTGTTTTCCGGGGAAGCAGCCTCGCCTCGCATGGCGACACCCAATATATAAGCTATTATGACGCAGACGGGAATGTGATGCTCGGCAAAAGAAAACTCAACGACACGGACTGGACTCTCCACAAGACCCAATATAAAGGAAAAATCACGGATGCCCACAACGTGATAAGCATCGGAGTGGACGGCGACGGGTATCTTCACGTCTCGTTCGACCATCATGGCAATCCTCTCAGATATGCGAGGTCGGTGGCTCCCGGCAGCCTTGAGCTCGGAGAGCCGGAGCCGATGACGGGGACGGATGAGAACGACGTGACATATCCGGAATTCTACACGATGCCCGACGGCGATTTAATTTTCGCATACCGCTCCGGCGCGTCGGGACGCGGCAATCTCGTGCTCAACCGCTACAGCACCAAAGAGAGGAAATGGAGCCGGATACACGACATACTGATCGACGGCGAGGGTAAACGCAACGCCTACTGGCAGATGTATGTCGACCCGAAGGGGCTGATACACCTCTCATGGGTTTGGCGCGAGACCTGGCTTGTAGAGACCAACCATGACCTGTGTTACGCCCGCTCGGCCGACGGCGGCAAGACATGGCAGCGGAGCGACGGTTCCTCCTATCAGCTGCCCATCACGGCAGCGACGGCGGAAGTGGCATGGAGCATTCCCCAGAATTCCGAACTCATCAACCAGACGTGCATGACGGCCGATGCCGCCGGCAATCCCTACATCGCCACCTATTGGCGCGATGAGGACAGCACGGTGCCTCAATACCGCCTTGTGTGGCACGACGGCCGGCAATGGGACATGTCGACAGTAGGGCGGCGCACGACTCCCTTCTCGCTCTCGGGCGGCGGCACAAAGATGATACCGATCTCGCGCCCGCTCATCGTCTCCAACGGCGAAAAAGCCTTCTATATCTTCCGCGACTCGGAGCGGGGCAGCCTCGTGAGCGTGGCCTACACCCCGCGGCTCGGAGCAGAAGACTGGCGCATCACGGACGTAACGGATTTCGCGGTAGATGCCTGGGAGCCGTCGCACGACGTGAACCTCTGGAACTCGCGACAGATACTCGACGTATTCGTGCAGGCCACCCATCAGGGCGACGGCGAGAAAGTGGCCGACACAAAAGATATCTCTTCCACCGTATATATACTTGAACTGAAATGAACCGACAACCACTGATCTCGGTGATAACGATCACCTACAACGCTGCGGAGACACTGCCGCTCACCATGGCGTCGGTTGCCAAACAGACATGCTCCGATTTCGAGCATCTGGTCATCGACGGTGCCTCCACCGACAACACCATCCTGACAGCCCGGCAGATGGGCGTGTCGACACTGAGGATAGTGAGCGAACCCGACAAAGGGCTATATGACGCGATGAACAAAGGCTTGCGTCTGGCCCGGGGCCGCTATGTGCTCTTCCTGAATGCCGGCGACCGGTTTCATGCCGACACGTCGCTCGAGCTTTATGCCGAAGCCGCGCGGCGCAAGAATGCCGACATCATCTATGCCGACACCGACATCGTCGACTTCAGCGGACGGCGCATCGGCCCGCGGCATCTCTCGGCTCCCGGTATGCTCACCTTCGACAGTTTCTCGCGCGGCATGCTGATATGCCATCAGGCTTTCATGGTGAGGAAAGACATCGCCCCGCGCTATGATACCGACTACCGCTTCTCGGCCGATTACGACTGGACCATACGCTGCATCAAGGCCTCGCGCCCCGGCAACAGGGTGAACCTCCGCACGGTGACAATCGACTATCTGGCCGACGGGCTCACCGACCACAACAAACGCGCCTCGCTGCTGGAGCGCTTCCGCATCATGGCCCACCATTACGGCACCCTCAACGCCATCATCTCGCATCTCTCCTTCATACCCAGGGCATTGAAACGTGGCAAAATATAAAGGCAGGCCCGATAACATAAACGCCTAATTAATAAAACATCATAAATGAAAAAAATCCTGACAATGGCGGCCTCTGCGCTCATAGCCGCCTCATCAATGACAGCAATGGCAGAAAATCCTTTCCTGCAGCCCTACACGGCTCAGTATGAACTTCCTCCCTTCGAGCAGATAAAGACATCAGACTTTATCCCCGCCATCAAGGCCGGCATCGAGGAGCAGGACCGGAATCTCGACAACATCCTGCGCAACCGCGCGATGCCCGATTTCGACAACACCATCCTCCCGCTCGAGAACCTCTCGCCGATTCTTGAGAAAGTGGCCGGAGTGTTCTATCACTTCGACAGCTGCATGAAGACACCCGAATTCGCGGCCATGGCCGAGGAGGCTATCCCCATGCTCGACGAGGCTTCCAACCGCGTCAACCTCAACCAGCAGCTTTTCGACAGGATAAAGACAGTATACGACAACCGCGACAAGATGAAACTGACTCCGGTGCAGAAGCGTCTTGTGGAGAAATACTACCGTCAGTTTGCCGAGAAGGGCGCTGCCCTCTCCGCAGAGAAGAAAGAGCAGCTGGTGAAGATCAACAACGAGCTTTCGAAACTCTTCATCCAGTTTAACAAGAACCTGCTCAACGCTACCAACGATTTCTTCGTGACCGTATACGACAAAGACGACCTTTCGGGCCTTCCCGAAAACGTGGTGGCAGCGGCTGCCGAAGAAGCAAAGGCTCGCGGCCTCGACGGCCTCTGGGTCTTCACCCTCCGCGCTCCGAGTCGTCTGCCGGTGCTTGAATCGGCCGACAACCGCGGCCTGCGCGAAGCCATTTACCGCGGATATACCAATCTGGCAAGCTATGGCGAAAACAGCAACTATCCCGTGATAGAGCAGATAGTGAAGCTCCGCGCTGAAAAGGCGAAACTGATGGGCTTCGACAACTTCGCTCAGATGCAGACCTCGAAAGTGATGGCCAAGACTCCGGAGGCTGCCGAGAACCTGCTGATGCAGGTCTTCACCGAGTCGGTGAAGCGTGCGAAGGAGGAGGTTGCCGACATGCAGGCCTACGTAGACGCACACGGCGGCGGCTTCAAGATCGCACCCTGGGACTATTACTACTATGCCGGCAAGGTGAAGGAGCAGAAGTTCGGCCTCAGCGATGCCGACATCCAGCCCTACTTCTCGCTTGAGAACGTGAAAAACGGCCTCTTCTATTGCGCCGAGAAGCTCTACGGCATCAAGCTGGTGGAAATGCCCGACGCGCCCAAATATATGGATGAGGTGACAGTCTACGACGTGCAGGATGCCAAGACAGGCGAGCACATCGCAACTTTCATGACCGATTATTTCCCGCGCGACTCGAAAGTGCAGGGCGCATGGATGGAGCAGATGCAGTCGGCCGGCATTTATGCCGACGGCGTGTCGAAGCGTCCGATCGTCTACAACGTATGCAACTTCTCGCGCCCCGCAGGCGACCAGCCGGCGTTGCTGACCATCGATGAGGTGGAGACGATGTTCCATGAGTTCGGCCACGGCCTCCAGGGCATGCTTGCGCGTTCGGAATACAAGTCGCTTGCCGGCACCAACGTAGACCGCGACGCAGTGGAACTCCCCTCGCAGCTCAACGAGCATTGGGCCACCTCGCCCGAAGTGCTCCGCTATTACGCCAAGCATTACAAGACCGGCGAGGCGATGCCTGAAGAGATGATACAGAAGATTCAGGATGCCTCGAAGTTCAACCAGGGCTTCATCACCACGGAACTTGCCGGCGCAGCCCTTCTCGACCTCGCCTGGGGCAAGACCGACGGCAACGAAGTGGACGTGCCCGGCTTCGAAGCCGCTTTCGCCGAGAAAATCGGTATGCCCGAAGAGATCACCTACCGCTACCGCTCGCCCTATTTCAAGCATATCTTCGGCGACGACGGCTATGCGTCGGGCTACTACACTTATCTTTGGGCGCAGGTGCTTGAGGCCGACGCGTGGGAGACTTTCCAGAAGAACGGCATCTTCGACAAGAAGACCGCCGAGGTGTATAAGAAGAACATTCTTGAGTCGGGCGACGACAAGGACGCCACCGAACTTTTCAAGAACTTCAGCGGCCACACACCCGACGTTCACGCTCTGCTCAGACTCAGGGGTTTCGAGCCTGCCTACAATCCTCTTCCGGTGAAGAAAGTGGAGCGCGCGGCGAAAAAGAAATAATTTAGACAATATCCAAATTAAAGCCTTGCAGGTCATAAAACCCCGAAAATGTTTGTGTATTTCTTTATTTAGGTATAAATTTGCAGTGTAAAAATCCTGACTAAGAAAAAACATTATTAACAATTAAAAATATTTCGAATTATGGCTTATGTAATTGGCGACAACTGCGTGGCATGTGGAACATGCCAGAGCGTATGCCCGACTGACTCCATCAGCGAAGGTGATATCTATCACATCAATCCCGACACTTGCATCGACTGCGGCAGCTGCGCACAGGTTTGCCCGAGCGACGCTATCTCGGAAGGCTGATCAATCGGTACATTCCAGAAACAAAGGTCATTTTCCATTGCGGAAAATGACCTTTGTTTTCTTTTATCTATTGGCCGTTGGCTGTTTTGTTTATATTGGGATTTAGTTTCTCGGAGGAATGTTTCTTTTCTGTAGAGGTATGTTTTTTAATATTTAAGAGGGGTGTGCTTTAGCTGTGGCGGCTGCTGATGGCGCGTCAGATCTGCACCTCGAGAATCTCGCCGAGAGCCACATACCAGACGTAAGCTTCGCAACTCCGGGCCGCTCCGGCACCCAGCAGGGTCTTGGCGTAGCGGCGAATCTGGCGGCTGTAGGCGCTGTCGTTGCGCACGGAGCCGAACTTATAGTCGATGATCACGGCGCGTCCGTCGGGATGAAGTATCACGCGGTCGGGGCGCAGTATCTTTCCATGCGCGCCCAGTCCCCGCTCGTTGACTACCTTCAGCCCCGGCTCAAACCATCCGCGCGCGCTGACGCTTTCGATGGCGCGGCTTATCTCATCGCGGAGGCGGGGGATGTCGCTGTAGGCGATGTGTCCGCGGGTCTTGGAGCGCAGGAGTGCCCTGTCAATGTCGTCGGCCGAGGCTATATGCTCCATTATGCTGTGCATGAGTTCGCCGTAGGCCCTCACTTCCTCGCTGTCTTCAGCCGGGTTTTCCTCTTCCTCCTCTTCCGATTCGGGCAGGATCTCCTGCCGTGGCGACGAGGGGTCGCAGTAAAGCATGGAAGGGATGGTTTCGGCACACCAGTATTCACGCAGGGGAAGTCCGTCGGGAGCCTTCTCTTTCTTCATGCGGCTTGCAGTGGTGGCCTCCACTTCCTCCCGTTGAGGCTGCTTGCCAAATGTCCACGACATGGATTGGCTGTCGATCTCAAAGCATCCAGGAGGCGGAAGGTAGGGTCCGTCGGCGGGATGGGCGGCCCGGATTTCGCTTATGGCCGAATCGTTCTCGGCGCCCAAGGTCCATAAATAGTCGCCTATCCGGTCTTTACCGCTTTCAAGGCTTCCGTCGTCTTTTGCGCCGGGGATGTAGATATAAAGCTCGTCGATGGCGCGGGTGAAGGCCACGTATGCCATGTTGACCTTGTCGGTCATGTACTTGCGGAGGTAGTCGCGGTAGATGTCGGCGTGCACGGTGGCTTCGAGGGCATCGGTGCTCCACACCGGAATCCACGGTATGGCAGGTATGCCCTCGGCTTCGTGGAGGTCGGGGCGCACCCACAGCCATTCCTTGTCTTTAGGCGAGGCCGGGCGGGTGGTCTGCTTGAAATGGGGCACAATCACGCATCTGAATTCCAGACCCTTTGATTTGTGGATTGTCATGATCTGGACGGCATTGGCATCTTCGGGCGATGAAATGGAGCGCAGGCAGCCTTTCTTGTTCCACCAGTTGAGAAACGAAGACACGTCGGCGCTGCTGCCCTCGCAGAAATCAAGCACGCAATCCTGAAAGGCTGCGATGAAGGGAGCTTCCGACTCGCGCATGCGCCGGGAGATGAAGTTGCGTATGATGTTTTCGGTCAGCGCCGGCAGCACGGTGGTGGTCATGGTGGCTATCATCTCGTTGATGGCGTCGGGATTGTACTCCCCGTCGAGAAACCGGCTGAGCAGTTCGGAGAGGGGGCGGTCTTGATTGCGCTGCGCGAAGAAACTGAAGTCGGCCTTGAGCTTGCTCCAGTCGCCCACACCTTTTTTGGCCCACTCCTCTTTGGGGCGGAGGCGGGCGCGGGTGCCGTTGTTGATTGCCTCAAGAATCGAGACAATGGCCTGCACGGCGGGCGACTCACCGATGGTGAGGGAATCAGCACTGATGAAATTGATGCGACTGTCGGCCGGCTGCTCGCGGTTGTAGGCCATGATGCTGTCAATCACGTCGGCACCCTGAAGGCCGGTGTCGACAAGCACGGCAATCTCGCGCATGGCATATCCGCGGCTGAGCATGTCGGCGATCAGGAGGGGAATCTCGGCATAGTGGGCGGGCTTGTCGTCCTGTTTCTCATTTTTGAAGAGAGTCACCTTCACGAATCCTGTATCGCCGGAGTGGTGGGGCGGCTGCACTGTGTTGGAGTAGAGTCGCTGCATCTCGGGCGAGAGGGAGCGCGTGAGATATCGGAAGAAGAGATTGTTGAATTCCACAATCCGGCGCGAGCTGCGCCAGTTGGTGTTCTCGGCAGGGGAGTTGCCGCATTCGCGGCATGTCGCGGCAAACTGCTGCGGCACTTTCTCGGTGATGAGGCTCGGGTCGGCGTTGCGGAAGCGGTAGATGCTCTGCTTCGCGTCGCCGATGATAAGGTTGTCGTGTCCTTTGCCCTCGCTGTCGGCAATGAGCGGATTGAGGTTGCTCCATTGCAGTCGGCTGGTGTCCTGAAACTCGTCGATGAGGAAATGCTCGAGGCGGGAGCCGAGGCGTTCGTAGATGAAGGGGGCATCGTCGTCGCCTATGATGCGGTTGAGGATGGAATTGGTCTCGCCGAGTTCCACTGTGTTGCTGTCGGTCAGGAAGAGGCGGGCGTTGCCCTTTACGCTCTGCAGCAGGCCGATGAAGGGCATCGTGGCCCGGTATATCCGCCAGCGGCTCATCTTGTCGGAAGCGTTCTCGACGCGCCATGCGTCGAAACATTCATACATCTTCACCACGAGTTCCTCGATGCGGTCTTCGACCTGGGTGTCGAGCCATCGGTTTTCCACCCTCGGGTCGAAAACCCTGCTCTGTGTGCCCTTGCGGGTGAAGGCGGGGATCTTGAAGAAAAGTTTCTTGTCGTTGTAGTCCCAGGTCCATTCCGAAGCCATCTTGTCGACGCGTCCGGCGAGGAATCGTCCGGCAGTGGCGTGCATGTCGAGGCCGGCCTCGGCGAAAGCCGCGCGCACGTCGCGGGCGGCCTGCCTCATGGCGGCAAACTTCATGCGTGCATCCTGCTCGTAAAATTTGCAAAGGGTGTGGAAAGTGGCGTAGAAGTCGGGATTTTCGGCAAAGTAATCGTCAAGTTCCGTCCTGATGACCTTGAAATCCTCCTTCGCCATGTTGGCGCTTGCCTTTAGCACCTGCCCGTAGATGGAAGTGTCGGATTTTTTCTTCTGGAAGATGTTCCATCCCGTGCGCGACGAGGCCTGCTCCATCATGTCGTAGATCCATTCGGCGCCTCCGCAATCGTTGTCGGCATCGGCAGTCTCGATGGCGTCGAGGGTGGTGTCGAGGCCCATCTGTGTCACGTAGTCGGAGTCGAGCTCAATCTGGTAGGTGTCGTCGAGGTCGGCTTCGTAGGCGAAGGTGCGGAGCACGGTCTGAAAGAAAGAGTCGATGGTGGAGACCTTGAAGTCGCTGTAGTCGGAGAGGAGCACCTTAAGCGCGTGGCGGCTTATGTCGGCTATTTCCTGCGGGCTGCAGCCGAACGATTTGGTGAACTCCGCCAGATAGTCGATCTTGCCGACGGGGGTGCCGGGGGTCCAGTTGGCCAGGGCATCGAGTTTGCCGACGATGCGGAGTTTCATCTCGTTGGTGGCCTTGTTGGTGAAGGTTATGGCGAGGATGTGGCGCAGCGATTCGCGCAGCTCGTTTGGGCGGCGCAGCCTACGTCTGCCGTCTTCATCCTTGGCTGAGATGAAGAATTCGATGAATTTCTTGGCAAGCATATATGTCTTGCCGGAGCCGGCCGAAGCCCTCTGAAGCTGTAGCATGTGGGAATGTTTATTTCGCTTTTAGTCCGCGTGCGCGCAGGAAAGCGAGCACGTCGTCGCGGCGGTCGCCCTGAATGAGGATCTCGCCGCCGCGCGCGCTGCCGCCGGTGCCGAGCCGGCGGCGCAGTTCGCGTGCTATTTCGTCGATAGCCTCATCCGGGCAGTCGAATCCTTCGATGATGGTGGCAGTCTTGCCTCCCCTTCCTTTTTTCTCCACCACCACGTGGAGCACACCTTTCTGGCCGCATCCCTGTTGCTGTTGGGGCGCAGCAGGAGTTTGAGGGGATGTTTCCTCTCCTTCAGGCAGGCCGTTGAGGGCGGCGAGTTGTTCTTTCCAGTCCATGGCTTGATTATGTCGTGGTTTTACTTTTCAGGCGTAATGGATGCCGCTGCTCAGAGCTGCTGACGGAGTTCCTTCACGGTGGCGGCGCGTGCGGTGAGTTCTCCCGCTCCATTATAGAGGAAGAAGGTGGGGAGTTCGCCTACGTTGTACTGGATGAATACCTTGTCCTGGCCGGCTGAGGGGTCGAGCACCGTCACCCAGGGAAGGTTGGAGGCGGCGGTGCGCCATCCATACTGGTCGCGGTCGGGGCTGACGTTGTAGATGTCGGCGCGGCCTGAATTGTAGATCTCGGCCAGCTGTCGGTTGATTTCGGGAGTGGTTCCGTCGCGCATCAGGGTGAAGGCTACAACCACCGGCTTGCCTTTGCCCACGAGTTCGGAGAGCTTGCGCGGTTTGCCGTTTTCGTCGTTGAGCTCGATCTCAAGCATCTTCACTTCTTCGGCCTCAATCACTTTGGTGACGCCGCTCATGTCGTTGTGGTGCATGCGGGCAGCCTTCGCCAGATTGAGCAGGAAGGGGGCGTGGGCGTCGTCGGGGTTAAAATGGTTGTAGCTGTTGGCTACGGCCTGAATGTATTTATAGTCGGAAGTGGTGGGGTCGTAGAGCACCTTGTCGCCGATGGTTTTGGTGAGGATATAGTAGGAAATCACCGCGCCGCGGGCATCCTGCAGATATTCGGCATATACGTGCTTCTTGAAATTGGCTGCGGAGTCGGCGTTGTCGATGTAGGGCGAGAAAGCCATGAACTCCTTCTCAAACTTTGCCATGCGCTCAGCCTGGTCGGATCCGGTCACGTCGAAGTCATGCCCGAAGTTTTCTTTCGAAGAGGTGACGGTGAGTGTCTCGGTGGAATCGACGGGCAGATAGATGAAGCGGTCGCCCATTGAGAGACGGAAAATCTCGGGGCCTCCCTGCTGAGGAATGGAGAATTTGAAATTACCTTTTACGTCGGTGCGTGTGGAGTCGACGATGGTCCAGAAGCCGGCGAAGTCGGCTTTCTCGAGCAGCACCTTGTCGTTGTCGGCACCGGCCAGGCTGCCTTTGATTGTGAAACCGTTTTCGCCGCAACCGCCGGCAGCGAGGAGCAATATTGAGGCGGCAGCCGCCGCGAGGGTAGATATCTTATTCATGAGTAAGCGATCTGATTATATTGAAACTTCAATGGGGCGAATGCGCCATTGCAATGCAAATTTAAGAAAAAATCCCGGCATATACAATTAAGTGGTCCAAACTTTTTCCAAAGTGCCGGAATTCATGTAATATCAACAGAGGGAAAGCATCAGTGTGATTGCCAGAGGCAGTTCTGTAGCTGCGGGCCGGAAGAGGTCATTTTCCAAGTTTTGCTGAAGTCAAGGCCTCCGAATTTCGACTGGTTGGTGAAGTTTTCTTTGCTGACCTTTGTGGCGCTGGGCCAGCTCTTGCCGGTGCCGTCGAGATAATAGAGCGAACCGTGATCGAAGAGCGACGCTGACTTGTGGGTGCCGATGGCTGCGTTGCCGTGCTTCACGGAGCCGCTGTTGACGCAGCGGTAGATGTTGGTCATGTGGTCGACACATCCCACGATGCCTCCGCAGTCGTGGCTTTGCTTGGGTTTGACTTCGCCCGTGTTGTAGCAATCCTGGACATCGCTTTTGTTGCCCTCTTCCTGATAGCCGAGCAGGCCGCCGACGTAGGATGAACTGTTGCCGGCATCGATCACCGCGGTGTTGCAGCATTCCGAAAGCTGCACGTTGCGGAAGGAGTTAGTCAGTCCGGCGCCGGTGGGGTCGCCACCCATGGAGCCTGCGATGCCTCCAATGCCATGAAAGGCGCCGCTTCCATAGATGTCGCCGTGGTTGGCGCATTGCGTGATGCCGATGCGGAAGTTGGTGAAGCCGGCGATGCCGCCCACGCCGGACGACGCGGAGTTGGAGCTGCCGCCTGTGCCCGTCACCCCGCCGCGGTTCATGCAAGCTGTCAGAAGCACTCCGAAGTCGTCATTGCTGAGATATCCGGTGTTGGCGTCGTCGCAATGCACGCGGCCCGCGATGCCCCCCACGTGGAGCGATCCGCTCACTTTGCCCATGTTGACACACCATTTTATCTCGAGGCGGTCGTTGCCCTTGTTGTAGAGCATGGGGTAGCGCTCGGCATATCCCACCACGCCGCCGGTGTTGTCGGCGCCGGAGATGGCGGCATAGTTTACGCAATCGTGCATCAGGCCGGCGCTTGCCGAATAATACCATCCGGCGATGCCGCCCACGCAGTCGGAGAGAGGACTGTCTAAAGTGCCGTTGAAAGTGCAGTCTTCCAGTTCGCAATTACCGTAGGAGTCCTCGACCTTGCCGACGATGCCGCCCAGATAGCGGTGGCCGTCGATGCGGCCGTCGACATGCAGATATCGCAGGCTCGAACCGGCTGACTTACCGTTGTTGCCTTTCATGATGCCGGCTATGCCTCCCACGCAATCGTTGCCCTTGACCACGCAGTTGAATACAGATGAGAAACGGCTGACGTCGGGTACCCTTATCGACTGGCCACCCTCGGCGAAGTCGAATTTACCGGATCCCGTGATGCTGCTCTGGGTCATACCTCCCACGTAGCCACCCACATAGTCGTGGCCCGAGATCTTCATCACGTTGTCGCCGCCCGGCGAGGCGGCGGCATCGCCGATGAGAAACGAGTCGGCCTGCAGCGTAGTGGAAGATAGGGAGCCGATCACGCCGCCGGCATAGTTGGCGCCGGCGGTCACGGGCACATTGATCTTGACTTTGCTTTCCGCCGACAGCACTCCTTCCCACTCCCCGGCGAAACCGCCAACCATGGAGTTGCCGCTTACGGCAGCCGCCGCATCGTCGGTCGCCACACGGGTGGAGAGATCATCGCCCACCACGCGGAAGGCGCCATTGTGGGAAGTGATCTTGGCTGAGCCGACGATACCGCCCACGCGGTCGGCTCCGGCCACGATGGAATATACCCTTGCATCGCGGAGCGTGACCTTGCCGGTGGCCTCTATCCGGCCGGCCACGCCTCCCGTCATGGAAGCGTGGTCGCCACCTACCGGGCACAGGATGCGTATGTCTTCAAGAGTGATATCCTGCCCTGAGGACTTGAAACTTCCGATCACACCGCCCGTGCCGTTGCCGTTGCCGCAGATGATGCGGAGGTCGGAATCCTCGTCGGTCACCTTATGCTCGAGGCGCACATCGCTGATGGAGGTGGTGGAGGTGGAGCGGCCGATGATGCCGCCTACGGAGTTGTCGCCGCTCACGGCGAAATGATAGTCGGGGGTGGAGATGCGCTCCACAATGGTCTCGCCCTCGGAGAGACCAATCAGGCCTCCGACGTCATCATGGCCGGTGATCGATGCCGAGATGGAGATGTCTTTCACCGACAGTTTGCCTGATTTGAAGCGGCCGATAAGGCCGCCGATGCCGCTTCCACCACCTGCGGATACGCCCTCGAACGAACCCCGCAGACTGACGCCGGCGATGTTGATGTTGCCCGAAGCGCTGCCGGCAACGATGCCGCTCGAGCCATACAGGCCGGAGACGTTGACGCCGGTGAACGACAGGTTGCTCACGGAGGCGGTGCCGCGCAGCTCAATGAACAGTCCGACACCGCTGTCGCTGCTTTCCCTGCCGCTCCCTTTATAGTAAAGATTCTTTATCTCATGGCCGCCGCCGTCGTAATATCCGGCGAATGGCGCGCCCCAGTAGCCGCGCCCGGGAGTGATCGAACTCTGGTCGGAAGGAGTGACATCACCGGTCTGGCGGAAGAAAAGGCCCGCGCCGTTGCTTTCGGCGTCGTCGCCAAGATTGATTATGAACATCTCGAAGTCTTCACTGTCGGCAATGATGTAGGGGTCGGACTCGGTGCCCGATCCGTCGAGCATGTATGCCGGCAATATGATTGACACTCGTTGCAGGCGCCGGTCGGCGAAAAGCACGCGGAGTCGGCCGGCGATGGCGGAGCCACCGGCGGAGCGCATCGTCATGATGTATTCGCCGTCGGGAAGATCACGGCCTTCCGCTATATTCATCCGCAGGCGGCTGGTGAGGTCGATGGTCTCCACCTGCGCAGGGAAGCAGAAGGTGGTGCCGTCGGCTGATATGAGAGCCACCTCCACCTCTGCTTTGCCGTCGGGGAGCGCGAAATGTTCGCGTGCGATAGAGAATGATGTCACGGCATAGCCGTCTTCCTGCTCTATGCCCGGCTCAATGTCGGGCTGGAAGGGAGTGTCGTCGGAGCAAGCGGCCATCAAGGTCAGGGCAATGGCAGCCAGCGATGCAGATATTATCTTTTTCATGAAAATGTTGCTTTTTCTGGTTGGGTTGCTGTTGAATTCATGCCTTATGTTTCATTCCCTCATCTCCGACCGGGCCGGAATGGGGAAGGCGCCGCTTCCGGAGGCCCCTATTGTCCACCTGTCGGAATCCGGGGAGCCTATCTTCCAGTTGCTGTCGACGCTACGGTAGAATGCGGGGTCGGCCACGTCGGCATCCTTCATCAGCCAGATGCCGTAGGGCTTCTGATTGTCGATTTCAAGAGAGCTGGCGTCCGGATTGTAGATGGCGAGGGTGCCGTCGCTATATACCGGAGCGGGAGAGGCCCACGACCGATGGTCGGCAATCGAGAGCATCCTCCAGGCCTTGGCGTTGTTGCCCATACGGCCAACGAACGGTTGGGCGCTGCTGTTGCCGCCCGGTCCGTCGCCGGTGTTGAGGCAGTCGCGCACTATGCTGTTGTCTTCAAGGCGGCCTACGATTCCGCCTACATGGCCTGAAGCGGCCGAGATGTCGGCGGCGTTGACACATTGCGATATGAACACCGCGTTGTCTTCAAATTCCATACACGACTTGGTGATGGCGTTGAGGCCGCCGGCAATCGATGCCAGGGAGCCTGCCACCACGAAAGGAGCCGCGGCACCGCCCGAGGCCACAATGCCGCCGATGGAAGCCACCGTGCCTACAAGTATGCAGACACCGCTCACCACCTGATGCACAATCTCGTTGGTCTTATGCACCTTCTCGAGATACCCGGCGCGCTCCTCGCGCGTGAGGTTGATTTTCTCATTGAAGGCGAGTTCGCCCCCATCGCTCTCGTAGTAGGAGAGTGTGGATTCAAGTTGGGCGAGATAGTCGGCGGAGAGGGCGGTGCTGTCGAAGTTTCCGCTGGCGTAGGAGGCCGATTTGCGGATGGCGCTCATCCTTGACTTTATGATTTCGTTTACCTCCAGCGTCTTTTCGCCGAGCGAGGCCGACAACTCTTCCATTTCTTCCTCGGCTATCATTTCCTCGACGCCCATTCCCCAAAGCACGGCATCAGTGACGAGGAGCCCGGCATCGGTGGTGACTTCGGCAAATCGTAGGAAGTTTTTCAATGTCTTGCTGGCGGCGGCAATCGGATGCTCGGTGATGGCCAGAAGAGGTCCTACAAACCCCATGACCACCTCCATTGAACCGATGACGCACTCCGCGATGTTCATGGCCGTCCACTTTCGCGGATCGCCTATCTCGGCGACAATCCCGCCTACAGGTCCCCCTCCTGTGGCGACAATCTCGCCGAAATTGCCGCAATAGTGAATTATGGTGTTGTTGCCGGCAAGGGCCACTATGCCGCCTGTATTGGTGCCGGAACCGCGGACGACGCCGTAGTTGTTGTCGAGCGCCACGGAGCCGAATGAGGTCTTGCCAAGGATGCCACCCACATAGTCGGCTCCTGAAACCTCGCCGGAGTTGACGGCATTGTGTGCGACGGAGATAGATGTGTTGCCGGCGATGCCTCCGACATATCTTGTGCCGGAAATGCGTCCGGTGTTGAATACGGCGTAGGTGCCGGTCTGCGACTCACCGATGATGCCGCCCACGCATTCGGTGCCGGTGATATCCCCTTCATTGGAGCAATAGCGGGCTACGGCGTTGGCATACATGTAGGCCTCCTGATCGCTTCCTTTCACGCGGGTGCTGCCCAGGATGCCTCCCACTCCCGAGGCTCCGCTTACGGCACCTGAATTGGAAGAGGAGGTTAGCGTGGCCATTCCCGATCCGCCGGCAATGCCGCCCGAGCCGATGCCGCTGTTGGCGGTGTCGCCGGCACGGTAATCGGTAGCGCCGCGTATCAGTCCGGAGTTGTCGCAGGCAGTGGAGTAGAGCGAGTCGCATGAGCCCACCATACCTCCGGCGCCTGAATATCGGGCTGTGATCGACGAAGAGTTGCGGCAGTCGCTGAAGGCGATGCTCGAATAGAGTCCGGCACCTCCCGCAAGGCCGCCGGCATTGTAGGACGACGATATCTCATTGCCGTCGGACGAGCAGTTCTGGAAATAGACTCGCGTGTGCATGTCGGCGGCGCCGAGCAGTCCGCCGGCGCATACGCTTCCGTCGCTTCCCGTAATCTCGCACCCTTCTACATGGCAGTCGGTGATTGTCAGCAGACCGCGGTCGGAGCCGCCCGTAAGGGAAGCGCCGACGAGAGTCGCGACGGCGAAGTTGCCGGAGATTGCGGAATTGCTGATGGTGACGCCATCAAACGAGGCGTTGTGGACATATCCGAAGAGTCCGACGGCTGCCGAATTCGGGCGGTCGATGATGAGGGTGGAGAGGGGAGCGCCAAGATAGTGGCCTCTGAAGGGGAGTGCCGAACTTGCGCCGATGGGTTGCCAGCCGTAGCGGCGGTCGACTTCGCGCGAAGCCTGATACATGTCGATCTTTCCCGTCTGCCGGAAATAAGTGGAAGTGGAAACGAGGCGGTTTTTCTCTTCGCTGTTGATGGTCTGTGCCAGTTTGATGAGATGGGAGTAGGAAGTGATCTGATAGGGATCATCTTCAGTTCCTTTGCCCGACAGGCCGATTTCCGGGTCGTAGCTGTCGAGCAGGGTGGCGCTGCCGGCTTATACTTTCACACGGCATCCGAGCCCGAACTGAGTGGTCGGGAACTCGTCTTTAAGGTCGGCTACGAGCGGATTGTCGGCGATGGGATATTCGAAATACATGAGTCGGTATTCTCCGTCGCTGAGACCTACGTTGAGTTTGAGGTGTGATTTCTGGCCTGATCTGTCGTGAGAGCCGTCGCGCCTTATCAGGCTGCCGTCGGGCGCCAGGAGCACGAGGGTGAAATTGCCGGGTCGGAAATCTTCCGTTTCCGGTCCGAGATACATGTCGCGCATGTTGCCGATGAAAGTATTGCCGGCGATGTCGGGGTCGTCGGGCGAGAACTTGTCATTTGAGCAGGCAGCGAGCATGGAGAAGGCCAATATGATGGCGATTGCTCTTGCTATTGTCATTTTGCAGGGATGTGAGATTAGAATTCTTCACTATGGATAATTGAAAGCACAAAATTAGCGAAAAAATTCGGAATCTGCCATTTCCGCTTTGCTTTTTCGCTAATTTAATTCATTTTGGCCGGGTGGCAGCGTGTGCAGTCCGCCGCATTCATCCGCTTTTGATGCATTCTTGA
>JAUNFY010000128.1 GCA_030524805.1 Bacteroidales bacterium
ACCGCAACCGCAACAATGTCAGGATGCAGGAGGTGAAGGAGGCCATCGGCGTCGAGAGCCGCACCACAATTCTCAATCCTACCTACATCAGGAACAAGATGAAGGGTGGAGCAGGCGATGCTTCCGGTTTTGCCGACATCGTGCGCAACACCTACGGCTGGAATGTAATGAAACCCGACGTGATCGACAATGAGCTCTGGAATGATATCTACGACACGTATGTGAAGGATAAGTTCAACCTCGGCACGAAGGAGTATTTCACATCGAAGAATCCCGCGGCCATAGAGGAGATGACTGCCGTGATGCTCGAGACTGCCCGCAAGGGTATGTGGCAGGCTTCGCCGGAGCAGATAAAGGAACTGGCGCAACTTCACACCGAGGTGGTGAATGAATATCAGCCCTCATGCTCGGGCTTTGTATGCGACAACGCCAAACTCCGCGACTTCATCTCGAAGAATGTGTCGAAGGAAACGGCCGCCCAATACTCACGGAACATCGGCACCATCCGCGCCGAAAACTCCGGTTCCGACAGCGACGGAATGGTGATGCAGAAGGAGGAACTAAACGCTATGGAGAAGACCACCGGACGCATCAACGGCGTGATTGTAGGGGTGGTCGTGATAATTGCATTGATTTTGATTGTTATCTTTATTAGACGACGCAAAAATCAAAACGCTGACTGATGGAATTAGTTGTAATCATTATTATGTTTATGGTCGGTTTCAGCTTTTTGCTGAAACTGACCGCTTTGCCACTCTACGGACGCGTGGCCGTATGCCTTGTCATGGCATTGTTTGTGGCGTTTTCATGGCCGCAGGCTGCCGGGCAGTCGAAAACGCAGATCGCCGGCTGGCTCGAGGATCCGCAGCTGATGCTCGACATGGCGGTGCTTCTCACTGTCGATGTCTTCATCCAGATTTCGTTTTGCATCATCCATGCCCGCCGTATCTCAGGCGATGCTCTCTCACGCACCGACACTGTGCTCGATGCCGTCACCTTATGGTTTCCCGGCATCCTGATTTTCGTGGCATTGTTTGCCGCGCTTGTCGAGTTGCTGTTTGCCATGCCGGGTGTCGACTTTCCCGTCGTCGCATGGAGTCTCGCGCTCGGTGTGCTGGCAGTGGGTGTGGCCGTTCCCTCGGCGTTGACATGGCTTGTGCCGGAAAAAGACCTCAGGCTCGAATTGATCTTCATGATCAATGCCCTTATAGCGATGCTCGGGGTGGTGGCCACTGTCAATGGCCGCACTGCGGTGGCCGGCACCAACTCAGTCGAGTGGCAACCGCTTGGCGGATTCATGCTGATTCTCCTGGTGGCTGCTTTCGCTGGGTTTGTACTTTTCCGTAGAAAACAAAAGAAACTTAAATCATAACATTTATGAACGTAATATCTAATATCCTCTATTGGATCTCTACCGGACTTCTCGTGCCGGTGATTGTGCTCCTCATTTTCTTCTTCATTCGTGCTCTTGTACTCGTCGGCGCTTTTTTCGGCCAGTATCTTCAGGTCAGAAACAAAGCGGTTCCTTTTCAAAACAGGATTGCGGCCCTTTCGGAGGCTTCTTTCGATGAGTTTGCCGGGAGTCTGCCCGAGCGTCCCAAAACGCCGGTGGCAGCCTTCGCCCGCCGCATTGTGGAGGCGCGTGGCAACTCGGCGCGCATCGAACTCATACTTTCGGAATATGAACTGCAGGCTTCGAAAGATATCGCCACTTCCAAGATTCTGACAAAGATGGGACCTATCCTCGGCCTTATGGGCACCCTTATCCCGATGGGTCCGGCGCTCGTGGGTCTGGCTACCGGCGACATAGCATCCATGGCCTACAACATGCAGGTGGCATTTGCCACCACTGTGGTGGGACTTGTGGTCAGCGCCATCGGTTTTGTCACTCAGCAGGCGAGGGAGCGTTGGTCGGTGCGCGACATCACGATGCTCGAATATCTTGCGGATTTAGCCGGAAAGAAAACAGAAGTCAATAATTGATCAGTTATGAGAAGAAGACGTATATTAGGCCAGGGCGAGGATTCCGATCCGATGAGCGTGGTGAGCAATCTTTTCGATGTCGCCATGGTGTTTGCTGTCGCTTTGATGGTGGCTCTCGTGAGCCGTTACGACATGACCGAGATGTTCTCGCAGGAAGACTTCACGATGGTGAAGAATCCCGGCAAGGAAAACATGGAGATCATCACCAAAGAAGGCGACAAGATCAACCGTTACACACCCTCCGAAGACAGCGAGTCGTCCGGCAACAAGGGCAAACGCGTAGGCACCGCCTACCAGCTCGAAAACGGCGACATCATCTACGTCCCCGAATAAACCTCCAGCCTCCCTCTGATCCTCCTATCCCTATAATTTGCTCAGTTGCTAATCTTCCCATCCGATGATCTGAACCTCTGATAATTATAT
>JAUNFY010000058.1 GCA_030524805.1 Bacteroidales bacterium
ACTGATTGCTTCAGATAAGCAACGCTGACTGCTTACAGATAGGCTTCCAGAAGTCGCTCGAGGTCAGCTGCCGAATGCACTCCCGATGCGCGCCACTCAAGCTTGTTGTTCTTGAAGATCATGAGTGTCGGCACCGACTGCACCACGTATTTGCGCGCCAGAGCCTCATTATTGTCGATATCTATCTTGATGATCCGCACCTTGTCGCCCATCTTCGCGTGAAGTTCCTCAAGAATGGGGTGCATCATGCGGCAGGGGCCGCACCAGGTGGCGAAAAAGTCTACCAGCACCGGGGTCGGCGACTGGATGATCTGGTCAAAAGTTTCCATAATATTATGCGATGTTTTTTGGGTTTTGTTTTGCGTTTTGAAGTTAAACACATCCACCCCTCCTAAAGTTCAAAACTTTTCCATCCTTATTTGTTATTATATTCTGTAAGACCGTCCTTTCACTCCTCCCTCCCCCGACAGTTAAACCAAACCATAAAACCCCAAAACCATAAACCCATAGCAAATGACACCCGCCACCGAATCAATCGCGAAGGATTTTGACCTGCTCAAGAACCTCTCGCTCGACGACGCCCTGTCGAAAATGGCCAACTCCGTAGTTGACTTTACTTTCCGGCTCATAATCGCCATAGTGATTTTCTACGTCGGACGCTTCATCATCCGCAAAATCTTAAGCTTCATCCATAATGTGCTCGAGAAGCGCAAGGTCGACCTTTCGCTCGCCACTTTCGTAAGGTCTTTTGTGCAGATTCTGCTCTATTTCATCCTCATTGTCACTGTGGTAGGAATACTCGGCATCGAGACAAGCAGTTTCCTCGCGCTCTTCGCCTCCGCCGGTGTCGCCATCGGCATGGCGCTCAGCGGAACGCTCCAGAACTTCGCCGGAGGCGTGCTGATTCTCCTGCTCAAGCCCTACAAGGTGGGCGAATATATCGAGACGCAGGGCTATGCCGGCACTGTCAATGAGATACAGATGTTCCACACCGTCATCACCACTCCCGACAACAAGACCATCCTCATCCCCAACGGAGCCCTCTCCACGAGCAGTATCAACAACTATACCCGCCAGCCGCTGCGCCGCGTCGACTGGTCAGTCGGCATATCCTACGGCGACAGCTTCGACAATGCTTCCAAGGCCATACTCGAAATCCTCAACTCCGACCCCCGCGTCCTCAAGGAGGAAGGAAGGATGCCTTTTGTGGGCATAACCGAACTTGCCGACAGCAGCGTCAACCTCGCGGTCAGGGCATGGGTGCACAGCGCCGACTACTGGAGTCTCTATTTCGACCTCTACAACCGGTTCTATACCGAACTCCCCTCGAAGGGTGTCAACTTCCCCTTCCCGCAGCTCGACGTGCATCTCGACCGCCAGTGAGGGAGAGCGGCATGAACTTTCACACGGGGCAGTTTGTTTCTTTTCCGGTTACTGAAGCCTGAACAGCTTCACTCATAAGAATTAAAGATGAAACAGACTGTCTCCGTTATATTGGCCGCGTTGCTGCTCTTTGCTTCGGTCGTGCTGTCGCGCGCCGCTGAAGAGAAACGTCAGGCCCCGACTTTCGAGGATGCCATCTCCATCATTAAGAGTTTCGAGGGGATGAGCGGTCCCAAGCATTGGCCCTTTGTGGGCTATGGCCACAAGGTGATGCCCGGCGAGAAATTCAAGCGTGGGCAAAGGCTCACCGAGGCCCAGGCCGACGCGCTCGCACGCGACGACTACGCCAAGCTATGCGCCAGATACCGCGAATTCGGTGCCGACAGCCTGCTTCTCGCAGCCCTCGCTTATAATTGCGGCCCCGGCGTTGTGGCAAAGTCGAGCGTGCTTGCCAAGCTCAAGGCGGGCAACCGCGACATAGAGGAGGCATACAAGGCTCATTGCCGATACCGTGGCAAACAGCTCTCGCAACTCAAACGACGCAGGGAGACCGAACTCGCCACCCTCTTTGTAAAGGACCTCTCGACGCTTGAAGCCACGGAGATGGAGATCGACAATTCCGACTCTTCGGAAATTGCCGCTGTAGAAAAGGAAATCAACGAACCGGAACATGAAGATGAATTATAAATCTGCAAGATATGCCAGGGCGGCCGCCATAGGCTGCCTCCTGGCCGGAATGACTCTCACCGCCGCCTGCGGCCATGCCCGCGGCGAGGCCGACAATGCCGCCGCGACTCCCGAACGGCCCGACAAGGCTCTCTCTTCGCTGATGCAAAGCATTTGCGACGATGATGCCGCCGCTTTCGCATCGCTCTGCGACTATCCACTGCCACGCCGCTATCCGCTGCGCGAGATACGCGACTCCGCAATGATGATTGATTATTTCCCGATTCTCATCGACGCAAACCTCCGTGATGCTGTCGGCCGGGCGGATCTTGACGATTGGAAATTCTATGGCTGGAGGGGCTGGAGCCTCGGCGACTCGACCCTGCTTTGGTTTGACGACGGCCTGCAGTTTGTCGACTATGAATCCTCGGCCGAATCCGCTCTCAGGAAAATGCTTGCCCGCGAAGAAATACTGAGTCTTCTGCCAAGCCTACGCGGCGATTGGACTCCCGTCGAGACTCTCGTCGAGGCCGATGGCGACAGGATATTCAGAATCGACTCGAATGGCGACGTCTACCGTCTGCTCGAGTATCGCAACTTCGATGATATGCGGGGCAATCCCATGCTGACGCTGACCGGCAACGCCACCTCGGAGGGATCGGCCGGATATGTCACCTATCTCTTCGCAGACTCCACCGGCATGAAAGCCGAATACTCGCCCGACGCAGTGCCGCCGGTGAGAATCATCTTCACAGCTCCGGGCAATGACGCGAAACCGATGGAGGTGCACCGCGGCTATTGGCGCGACTATCTGCGCTGAGTCCCGATACAAATGATTGAGTCCGGGGCCTGATGATACTGATCAACGCGGGTGGGGAAACTTCCTCACCCGTTGCTTTCCATATAGCTTCTGATCACTTCAAGTATCTCCCGCCCGAGCTGCGCGCGCTTTTTTGTGCCTATTCCCGGCACCGACAGCAGGTCGTCGTAGTCGGAAGGCATGTCGTTGGCGAGCGCCACAAGTGTCTTGTTGCCGAGAATCATGAATGCCGTCACGCCTTCTTCCTCCGCCTTTTTCTTCCTCCACGCCACGAGTTTGTTGTATAGCCCCGGATTGGCGAGATCGACGGCACCTTTCACCTTCTCCTGCTTCCTTATCCACGACGTCGGCGCATTGGCCGCCTCCCTCTTCATCCGCATCATGGCTTCAGGGGTGAGGGGGCTCTTGCGGGCGGCCTCAAGAAGTGTTTCCTTGAGTTTCATCTCATACTCCATCTTTTCGAGCGCCTCGTCAAATTTCTTTTTAGCTTCCTTGTTATCGATGTTCTGCGGCAGATTCTCCATGAATGTGGCCAGCGGTTTCAGTTCTTTCAGGAAGTAATCGCTCCCGGCGGCGATACGCTCCTGCATGGCGTCGGCGGAAGCGCCAGCAACTTCCATGCGGCGCAACTGGTCTTGAAACCGGTAAGACACGTCGAGCAGATTGCGCATCTTTCCTTTGAGCAGTTCGCTGAATTCGGCCACTGTCGTGGGGAATGGTCCGGCAAGGGCTATCTCCAAGGCCCGGTGAAGCGTTTTCATCGCTTCATACGTCGGTGTGAGGTCTACCAGTTCAAGTATCAGCCTGAGCCTGTAGTCGGTCTTCAGCATCGTTATGCGAGCGTCGTCGGCCTGATGCGCCGTGCATTCCTTCATGTAGTCGGTCACCATGCTGTCGTTGATCACTGCGTTGGCCGGCAGCGGCTGTTCGAGCACTAGCCCGGCCAGTGTGCGGCAACGGCTGAGCGCCACGTAGGTCTGGCCGTGGGCAAAGGCAGCCGCGGCGTTGATTATGGCCTTGTCGAAGGTAAGCCCCTGGCTCTTGTGGATAGTGATTGCCCATGCGGCCCTCAGCGGTATCTGGCTGAAGGTGCCCGCTATGTTTTCCTTTATCTTGTTGTCTTTCTTGTCAATGCTGTAGGTGATGTTCTCCCATATCTCCCGGTCCACCTCTATCCGTTTGTTGCCCTCGCTGCTGATCACTGTTATCTTCCCCTCTTCCGAGATGCTTTCCACAATTCCTATCAGGCCATTGTAGTAGCGCCGGCTGCCGCTCGTGTCGTTCTTCACAAACATCACCTGCGCGCCTTCCTTGAGAGTGAGGCAGGCATCCACCGGATACATGCTTTCCGGGAAGTCGCCGTCGATTTTGGCGTCGAACGTATGGGCCGGCGTGCTGAGTTCGCGCATCTTGCGGTCGTTGATTTCCTGCTGCTGATGATTGTGGGTCATGAGCCGGATGTAGCGTTCGTCGTCATCGGGCTCGAATCCGGCGATATACCGCTCGTTGAGTCGCTGAAGCACGCTGCTGTCGGCGCGGTTGTCGCGGATGGCGTTGAGCATCCCGAGAAATTCGGCATCGCTCTGGCGGAACACTTTCGTGAGCTCCACCGTCTCGTAAGGTGTCATGCGCAGCAGCCGGCTGTCGAAGAAATAGGGCGAGGCATAATGTTCGCGCAGCAGCGCCCATTCGTCTTCCTTCACCACCGGGGGCAACTGCTGCAGGTCGCCGATCATCACGAGCTGCACCCCGCCCATCGGCAGCGACGGATTGCGGTAGCGGCGCATCTTTTCGTCGATGGCGTCGAGCACGTCGGCCCTCACCATGCTTATCTCGTCGATCACTATGGTGTCGATCGAGCGTATGAGTTTCAGCTTGTCTTTCGAATAGCGGTCGATGCGGCGCGTCCCTCCCGTGGCCTGACCTATTCCGGGCAGATAGGGGGAGAACGACAGCTGGAAGAAGCTGTGGATGGTGATGCCGCCGGCATTCAGGGCGGCTATCCCGGTGGGCGCGAGCACGGCTATCGTCTTCAGGCTCTCGCGCTTGAGCCGCTTAAGAAATGTGGTCTTGCCCGTGCCGGCCTTTCCGGTGATGAAGACATTCGCGCCGGTGTGTTCCACCAGATTCCATGCCCGCTCCATTGCTGCGTTGCTCTCTTCCATATCTCTGTTTTTTGGGGTTGCGACGGCAAAGGTAGGGAAAAACGGCGAACGGCACAAACTTTTACTCTTTTATTTTTGGGTAGCCGCGCCGCCGGCTATCAAAAAACAAACAACGGGCAATATTGTTATACTACTAAGGAACACTACAAAAAAACTTCCGCCCGCCGATGCGCTGAAGCCTCGCTTCAATCCATCTGCCGCGGATCCTAAACATACGAAACATGAATAAACAGCAATTCAAAAAGGCAGTGGAAAGCGCCGGCGCATCCATCTGCAACGAGATGATGACAGTATACTACAATGTGGAGGGCACCGACCGCGACAAGGTGGCTCAGGCTGTCGCCATTGTGCTCGGAGCCACAGCTACGGCCAAGGCCAATGCCAACGTTTTCTTCGACCGCGGCCGCAAGGCTTTCGAGACTCCGGAAGCTTACAGAAAGGCAAAGGGCGAGTTCTTCAAGAAACTTTTCACACGCATCCGCGCCGACTTCAACGAGAAGATCAACGAGGCACTCAAGCTCTTCAACGAGGCTGTGCCCCAGGCCGCTAAAGACGCCAATAAGAAATAAAACGACGCATTCCCGGTTGCGGTGCCCCTCCCGCGGGCGCCGCAACCTTACATTATATATACCTGTTGACACAACCCGCGGAATCCCCCTGCAGGAATCCCGCCTAATCCCGCTATCGTCATGAACCTCTGGGGCTACGCTCTCAAACTCACAGGCTGGAAATTCGACATCAACGTCACGCTCTGCGACAAGTGCGTGATATGCGTGGCGCCACACACTTCCAATCTCGACTTCCTGCTCGGGGTCGCCGCCTACAAATCGATCGGAAGAAAATTCAACTTCCTCATGAAGAGTTTTTGGTTTTTCTTCCCCCTGAAATATCTTCTGCGCTACATGGGCGGAATCCCGGTGGTAAGATCCAAGGAAAAGCACAAAGGGTCGCTCACCGAAAAGGTGATCGAACTTTTCCAAAGGGAGAAGTATGTCAATCTCGCCGTCACTCCCGAGGGCACCCGCAGCGCCACCGACAAGTGGAAGACCGGGTTTCTTTACATCGCCTACGGCGCGAAAGTGCCGATCTTTCTCGCCGTGCTCGACTATGCGGGGCGCCACATCCTCATCGACCGCGAGTTCATTCCCTCAGGCGATGCCGAGGCCGACATGCGCCTCATCCGCGAATATTATTCCAAGTATAACCACGCCGCCCGATATCCTGAAAAATTCATTCCATGAGCAATTCTCTCAACGTTTGCCTTTTCCCACAGACCATCGTCTGGGGCGACCGACAGCACAACCTCGACACTCTCGAATCGATGATGCTGCGCATGCACCCGGCCACCGACCTGCTTATCCTTCCAGAGACTTTCTCCACCGGCTGCCCCTACGGCGACAAGGAGGAGGTACGCCCGCTGGCTGAGAGAAATTCCGGACCTACTGTCGAGCGGCTCAAAAGTCTTGCCGCCCGCCACGGGGTGGCCATCGCCGGCAGTTTCCTCGCCGACACCGGCGGCCTGCTCGCCAACCGCGCTTTCTTCATCGAGCCTTCGGGCGATGAAGTGTTTGCCGATAAGAAGCATCTATTCACCATGGCCGGCGAAGACAAGATTCTATCGGCCGGCAACCGGCGACTGAAGGTGCGTTTCCGCGGTTGGGAAATCGCTATGGTGGTTTGCTACGACCTACGCTTCCCCGTATGGTGCCGAAACACGGATAACGACTACGACCTGCTCATCGCCGTGGCCAACTGGCCCGTAGCCCGTGTCAACGCGTGGAAAAAACTCCTTATGGCGAGAGCCATCGAGAACGAGGCATACGTCTGCGGCGTAGACTGCAAGGGCTCCGATCCGAAAGGCTTTGAATATGACGGAGCTTCTATGGCCATTGACTTCAAGGGCGACGACATCTCCGTGGCCGACCCGGAAGGAAACGACCTGATTTATGCCACCCTCTCGCTCGACAAGCTTCACAGATTCCGCACCAAATTCCCCGCTTATCTCGACGCCGACCCTTTCACTCTCATCTAAAAGTCTGTCGTTTTCTCTAAAAAACTGACGTTTCAACAGATACCGCGTATATGGAGATCTTAAAATCTTCGTATGGCATTTTTATACCCATTATTTGATCTTTTCTTACCATTTTATTTGCCCTTTGCATATAAAAATCACTATATCTGCAAAAAAATTAATAAAAAAGTTGCACATCAATGAATTTATTATTAAATTTGTGCGATTTAATATTTCAAGTGCGCTGACTTACAATTATATTCGCCATGATATAAACTAAGTCTGACGATTGATAAGGTAGATTTAAACTCAACTAACATATATACATTTTCACCCTTATGAGGAACAACAAGACAATGTTGCGCTATTCGCGTAACTCCGCTCTCCTATTTGCAGCGGCCTCCGGACTTCTCTACATGTCCTCATGTAGCTCCGAAGTCGACTATCCGAAAGGCAACGTCACAGAAAGCTCCGTGACAGTTGGCAACAACCCCGCTTCGCAAGCGTCACGTGTTACGTTCTTCGGAAATCCCGGCACACGCGCTGCCGCAGACTTCCCCGAAGTAGGCAAAGCAGTAGACCTTCCCGGAGATATCCCTACTTTCTCCACTCCCAATGAAGCTCAGCAGAGCCCGAATGAAGAAAAACGAAAAGGATATATACTTACCGGTGGTCAAGGCCAGATTGATCTCTTCAATGGAGCCACTGTCTACATTACAGGAGAAGTCAGTACCCACGTTATCAATGGCGCCGGCACAATTTATGTGATGGAAGGCGCAAAACTCAATCTGACAAACAACTTCAACATTCAGGAAGCCAAAATCGTAGCGTTTGGCGAACTCGTTTGTGATGCGAACCTCACCATCGGTCGAAATGGCCAGGTATTGGTAAAGAATAATTTCACTGTTGGAGGTGACCTGAACGTGGAAGGCACAGTAGTGGTCAACGAACAACTCACAGTAGAAGGCAAAATCCAGTTTAACAATGGCCTGGGGCGTGTGAAAGGCAAATGTATCGAAGTAAACAAGGATGACAACCAAAGAGCTGTCGACCTGAGCGGCGGTGGAGAACTCGCAATCCGCAGCTTCCTGACATGCAACGGAATGTACCTCGGCGCCAATGCCAACGTATATCTCTGGCCCAACGCAATGGCCGATGTTGCCAGTACAACTACAATGACCGCCAACTCCTCCAGATTCGACTACTACTCATCTGAAGGCAAAGTGCAGAACGCTCTCGTACGCACAGGCAAATTCCACGTTGAAGGCTCGGCAGACGACCCCGAATATGTAGGCGGTCTCTTCAATGGTATCCTGAAACTCAAATACGGAGAACTCGAGAACTGCCAGCCCGCATTCACAGAACATTTCCCTGTTTCTGCTGATGATTATTACATCAAGAAAGATGACTGCAACCCAGGCAACGGCACTCCGACAGATAAGCCTTTCGATGAAATCGCAATCATCGACGGTCCAACCCATACCCACCACCACCTCTCCGCAACTTGCATTCAGCCTGTAGGTAACCGTGCATACGTTTCCTATCACCTCAACGAGGCATACGGCGACAACGCTGAAGAATGGGCTCCCATCAGCAAGCACATGGGTTGCGTGGAAGTATATGATGTCACTGAAACTCAGGCTCAGATTTCTTCCTGGCTCATGAATCAGGACTTCGATTTCAACCACCTAATCGTTGACGGCAACAAAGTCTACACAACTGGCGATACCGAAAAATACGGCGCTACTCTCGGTGTTATCACACTTGGTGAGGATGGCAACTTCGGTCAGTATGAAATGGACACTGAAGGTCGCGAAGAAGTGATGAGCTACTATAACCTCTACAAAAAGACAGCAGGTAGCCGTGGCACTTCCGGCAACTGCATCATCCGTGATGGCGACTCTTTCCGTATCGCTTCATACGCCGGATTCCAGTCGTTCAACGTAAACGATCTCTCCAATGCCACCGATATAATCACAACTCCCGGATCTGCAAAACACATTGCCAAGGGCGATGGTTACATCGTTACGCTCAACCTTAACGACAAGGGTGTTGATGCTGTAGAAGGCACTGTAAATGTTTACACAACATGGGGCAGCCCGATAGCGACTTTCACCACCGGCAAGATGATTACTCCTCTCGACGGTAAGAACGTGATTGCTGTCAATGGCGGTTACATCTACATCGCTCTCGGTGAGAGAGGCGTAGGCAAATATTCCATGACAGGCGAACTCGTTGCTAACTATAGCTGGATTGACGACAAGCTCGAAAGCAACCCCGAATACAAGGGACGTCCGCTGGCAAATGGACTCTGCGTAGACGACAAATATGTATACGTGGCAAACGGTGCTGTGGGCACACTCGTATTTGACAAGGATCTCAACTACATCACTCGCTACAACCGCAATAAAAAAGGCGAAGAGACATATTCAGCCAATTATGTTCAGAAAGTTGGCGATCTGATTTATATCGCTTACGGACGAAACGGCATCTCTATTGTCAAGATGAGAGAAGAGACAAAAGATATATAAAATCACCATGCAAACTTGAGAAAGGGCATCGGCAAAACTGCCGGTGCTTTTTTTCGTATTTAAATCTAAGGCTTTTCTACCAAAAAAATTTAAATTATTTGCAAATCACACCAATTTCTATTATTTTTGTAATTGGATTATCCAAAAAACTCAACCTAAACCCAAATAAGACTCAACTAACGACTCTACAATGTCTGCAATACGGCATATCCTCTTTCTCTTCATGAGCATCATTTCGGTGACAGCCGCCGCGCAATCCGCCATGCTGGCTAAATCCGACTCTATCCTCATGCGCTTTGACGACCGTTTCGTCATGCTCGATTCGCTCATCTTCGGATCGCACCCCAAGACTGAATCAAACCGCGACATATTCCTCGACGCCACACGGAAATATGGCGACACCCTCATCGCCGACTCCCTCTACGATGATGCCCTGCGCAAGCAGACGGAAGCCGGAGCTAAAGTGATAAAAAGCGCAACCGGCCTCCAGATAACCGGCCAGACCTACTACCGCCTCGACCATTCGCTCGGCATCGTCGACGATGACGACGCCGTTTCGCGCTACAACTCAAAGGTGCAGGCCGAAATCAGATGGAATTTCTTCAACAGCGGCCTCTTCAAGCAGAAAGGACGCGTCAGGGAACTGGAGATTCAGGCCGACATCGACCGCCTCGCTTATCAGAAAGAGACAAGAGGCACCGAGTATGCCCGCCAGCGCGAATTCTACCGTGCACGCCAGGACTCCGCCTTGTGCCGCATCCTGACCCTCAGGGTGGCAAACCTCAACATGCTCGCCGACGCATATATGTTCCTCCTCGACGTGCAGAACATCAGCAGCGACGACATGATGCTCACCCTCAGCGAGAAAGCAGAGGCTGAACGCAAACTGACAGCACTCTCCGCCCAAGGTCTTGAGGCCGACAACCTCGCCGACCCCGACGCCATCATCGTGGAGATCGACACCGCCGCTTTCCTCTCCTACGTGGAGCAAAATCAGGCCGACTTCAAGATAGCACGCAAGAGAATGGACCTGGCGGAGCAACGCGCCAAAAACCAAAGCTATTGGAACGATGTCGACGCGTCGCCATTCGTCAGATATTCCTACTACACCCGCGAGTATATGCCAAACTCGAGCAACGTCGACGCCGGCATCTACTTCAAGATACCGCTCAACAACACCGCATCACGCCAACGCGACGCCTACCGCGCACAGAGCGAGGCCATCGGAGCCGAGCAATATCTGCGCATGCGCCAGATTGCCGACGAAGTGAGATATGTGGACATCGAGACCGGACGCCTCAACAATTCCATAAAGGGCGAATACGAACGGAGCCTGACACTGAGGCGATATCTCGACACGCGCCGCAACGCCTACGGCAACCGCCTCGGCGAATACAACCGCCTCGCCCGCATGAGGGAATACAACGCCTATCTCCTCTGCCTCGAGCGCATGCTTGAGTTCCAGTACAGCCGCGACCAACAGATTGCCGGTCTCGCCAAATTCCTCACCGGAGAGAGCGTGGGCGACTTCTGCTCTGTCATAAACCTTTCAGACTCCTCAAAATGAGAAACTTCACCTACCGCTCCATAGAAGAGAAAGACAACATCGAGGCTGTCCTCCGCCAACGGAAGAAGAAAATCAACCGTCAGCAGATCATAGCCGGCATCATCATTTTCGTGATATGCTCGCTCGCCACCCTCTATGCCATCAACAAGACCTTCTACACGGAATATGATGCCTACATCCACATCGACATCAACAAGGTGCGCGCCCCCTACGATATTTATCTCGACAGCGTCTACGTGAAGCCCGGCGACGTGGTCCACGTCGGCGACACCCTCTATTCCTACTACGTGCTTGACTGGCTCGTGCTCGAGGTCAACCCCAACGACGAACCTTCCGTGCTCCAGAACGGCAGGAACCTGCGCCTGCAATACAACGACCTCGTGCAGCGCATCCAGGTGCTTCAGGTCAAGATCGCCGAGCTCCGCAAACAGATTGCCGTAGAGGGACATAACGCATCGTTCGGCCTCTCCGACAACTCCCACAAACTTGACCTCGAGAGGGAACTCCGCGAATCGGAAGCGCTCCTCAGTGCCCTACGCAAGCAACTGGCCGAAGTGGCCAAACTGCTCCACGACGTCGAATTCGGGCCACGCGGACCTAACCGCGCCCGCAAAGGCGGCGCGCAGATTTACGAGAACCCCTACTCGAAAAGCGACGCCTACTCCATACGCTACAACATCTCCAACAAGGATGGCTTCATAGCAAACGTGCAGGCTCCACTCGGCATGATTTTCTTCGAGAAAGAAGACATAATCGACATGCAGCACCTCGACTTGAAAGACAACAACCTCAGCGTCGTGGCTTACGTGCCGGTCAACCTCACCTCCAAGATCAAAGACAACATGCCGGCCAAGGTCTACGTCAACGACGAACTTAGTTTCCAGGCCCACGTCATAATGTCGGGCGTGAGGTCGGAAGACGTGCCCGAAGCACTCCGCAGCTACTTCGCAAAAGCCAACAAAGCCCTCATCGCCATCCTCTCGATCGACGAGGGACAGATCATTCCCTTCTGGAGCGCCACTGCCGGTCTACCCGTGAAAGTGAAGATAAGAAACCTCCTCCCGTGGGAAGACGAACCGGAAGTGCACCGCGTGATGCTCTACGAAGTAGGCAAGGGCCTCATACTCAAAGGCGACGGATCGGCGAAGAGCGCGAGAGACATCCCTTACTACGACGCCACCAACCTGCCCGACGATTCGAAGGCAAAAAAGAGCTCCGCAACGCCTGACAACGCCACCGACGGCGACTCCGCGGCAAACCACACACCAACATCGGGCGCCACAATGAGGCAGCCCGTCAACACAAGCGACGACAATGACCGAAATTCAAGATAAGAGATACGACATAGTGGCCAACCACAACCGACGCCGGATACTGATCATCAACGATGTAGTCGACGTCGACCTCGAACCCTCGCTGGCGTTCGAAGACTTCGACGCGATGTATATCAACGTCATGTCGCCCATCATGGACCGCAACAAACTGGCCATACGCTACGCCTCGCCGCTATGGTCGGAGAAGTGCCGCTACAAACCCTGCTTCGTCACCGAGCGCTTCAAGGGATGGCTCGGAAACTCCGACGTCACTGTCGACGGCTACGCCACCCATCCGCTCGACCACGCCATGGCGCAGGGCATCGAGGAAATCTACAACAACATGCGGAGCCTCAACTTCATGCTCGGCACAGCCCCAGTGGTGACACACGCCGAGGAAATATTCCGCCTCTGCCGATATGCCATCTCGCGCCGACAGTTCACTTTCTCCTCCGAGCCCACCCCCGGCCTCAGCTCCGGCTACATGTCGGTGTATTACCATACGCTCTGGAACGAGACCCAGTCGCAGATGATGATGATGGAGCGCCACTTCTTCCATCAGCAGATGCTACGCCTCGGCTACATCAAGCGCACCCGCTTCATCCATAAGATCTACGTCTGCCCCTCATGCTCAAGCAGCCATCTGCTCTTTCTCGAGCGGTGCCCCAAATGCGACAGCACCAACCTCCACGAAGAGCCGGTGATCCATCATTTCAGATGCGCCAATGTGTCGCCCGAATCAGCCTACCATTGGGACGACGAGCTACGCTGCCCCAAATGCAAGCACTTCCTCCGCCACATCGGTGTCGACTACGACAAACCATCCTCAGTCTACACCTGCAAGGAATGCGGCAACTCGTTCATGTATCCCAACATGAACGTCTACTGCACCTCCTGCCACCGCACCCACGGCACCGACCAGCTTCGCGAGACCGACATCGAGGAGTATGAATTCACTCCGGAGGGCATCCGCTCCTTCGCCTCCACCGACTACAAACTCGTGGTGAGTCAGGTAGGCTTCTACGGCTACTCGTCGATGCGCGATTTCCAGGAATACATCCGCCTCTTCGGCAAGGAGGAGGAAGAGACCGACGACGTAATCATAGTGGCCCGCTTCTACGTGTTCGACCCCTCGGCCGACGACTACGAGGCCCTGTATGCAGTCCCCCCGATAGTGCAGGCAATGAGCCGCTTCTACAACTACAAGAGCACCCTCTGGGGCAACTATTTCTATTTCCTGCGCCGCGTAAGTCCGGGCGAGATAGCGCCCATCCAGGCGCAGATGGAATATGAGTTGCGCGAACAGTTTCAAGACTACGGCCGCCTCCACAAGGGATTCCAGTTCGACCTCGTGGGCAACTATACCTTCTCCTACGGCGACGACGCCGACACCTTCATCCAACGCCTCGAAGACCGGAGGCAATAGCCGCCGAAGCCGTCAGCGCACGCGCTCAGCGGCTTCACCACCGGATCTGAAAAGGAAACTAAAACGAAACAAATGCTTTACTATACTTTCGAATTCATCGACGGAATAATGGACATCCTCTCAGTCAACATCTTTGGCAAGGGGATGCTTGCCACGTTCTGGTTTCTCTTCTTCATTGAATTCCCAAGATACTACCTCACCGACTTCCTCGTGGCCATCTACCACGGGGCCACTTTCAACGGCCGGCGCAAGAAACGCGAGGCCGCAAGATACAGGCTCTTTCTCGAGAAACCGCTCGTCACCATCCTCGCTCCCGGCAAAAACGAAGGAAAGCAGATCTACAAGCTCGTGAAGTCGCTCAGCGAACAGACCTATCAGAACTTTGAGATAATCATAGTCGACGACGGCAGCGACGACACCACTCCCCAGATATGCCGCGACCTGCTGAAGCGCGGTTATATCCACAAGTTTTTCCGCATGGTGGAACGCGGCGGAAAGGCAAGTGCCGCAAATGCCGGAATGCACCACGCATCGGGCAAATATATCGTACACCTCGACTGCGACAGCTCGCTCGACCGCGACGCCATCGAGAAAGTGCTCCTTCCCTTCTATATCGACCCGAAAGTGAAGGCTGTGGGCGGTTGCGTCAAAGTGCGCAACGCCGACGCCACTCTCTGCACCTCGATGCAGGCCCTCGAATACAAGCGTTCGATACAGGTAGGGCGCATGGTGACGAGCCGCCTCGGCATCTACCACATCATCTCCGGCGCATTCGGAGCCTTCGACGCCGAGGCGCTCCGCGAGGTGGGCGGCTGGGACATAGGCCCCGGACTCGACGGCGACATCACACAGAAATTCCGCAAATCAGGCCACAGGGTTTGGTTTGCCGAAGATGCCATCTGCATGACCAACGTGCCCGAGAAGTGGAGCGCGCTCTTCAAGCAGCGCAAGCGTTGGTCGAAATCGCTCGTCCGCTTCCGCATACGCAAGCACCGCGATATCCTCTGGAGCAACAAGAACTTCTCTTTCTCCAACATGATATCCAATATGGACAACATCCTCTTCGACTGCGTGTTCAACTATGTCTGGCTCTTCTATATGTTCCAGCTCGTGCTCTCCAACACCGACCGCCTCGTGGAAATCGTGATAGTCGGAATCATCATCCGGTCGGCTTTCTCCATCTGCGCCTTCATCGTGATGCAGTGCATCTCGGAGCGCCCGCGCGAGGAAGCGCATCTCGGAGCTTTCCTGCTGCTCTACACCTTCTACATGGGCTACTTCATGCGCTTCGTGAGGCTCATCGGCCACACCGAGGAATTCTTCTTCCGCACCTCCTACAAAGACGCGTGGAACCCGAAGAAGACATCCGACATCGCGAGGATGGAAAACATGTAGCACGTTCCGGCAATGATTCATCACCACCCATCCTGACACCTTCAAGCATAGACACCTCACTGATTAACCTGTAACCCTAAAATCCCATATATGAACCCAACAGACATAGCCCGACACCTCAGGCATCTCCTGACGCTCCTGGTCTGCTTAGCAGCCCTCGCTCCCGATGTGTCGGCGGCAGGGCCGGCAAGGAAACATCTGCTGATCCTCAACTCCTACGACGATTCTTCGCCGTGGGTGCATGAATACATCAACAGTCTTTCCTACTATGCCGTCAACGTCAAGGGCGCATCGTGCAATGTGCGCCACCTCAACTCGTCGCTCATCACCAACGACTCCACCTTAAACGAGGCGGTGAAGTCGAGCCTCGACTTCTTCGGCAACATCCATCCCACCGGTGTCATCATCGTAGGCCGTCCCGCTTTCTCCATCCGCGACGAGATCTACAGCCGCTGGCCCGACGTGCCGATGCTCTATCTGGAGGGTCCTACCACTGTCTTTCCGAAAGAATATGAATATGCCGGCACTTCCATCGACGATGCCCCCTCGGTGCAACTCAGCGATCTGCGCGACCGCTACAACTTCACTTTCATCCAGATTCCCGACCTTTACAAGGAAACGGTAGACATGATGATGAGGATGCAGCCGGCAATGACAACTTTCTACTTCGCCTCAAACGACAACTCCACAAGCCTTGAGTTGCGCGACAGCGTGAAGGCTTATCTTGCCAAGACCCATCCTAAAGTGAAGTTTGAATGGATCAACGCCAACTCCTCCAACAGCGGCAAGTTGCGGCAGCTCCTCTCGAAACGCGATGTGCGCACCGGCATCCTGCTCGGCAACTGGGCACACACCGAGTTTGACGAGCATGGCAACCCCGTGCTCTCTATGGACGATGTCAATCTCATCCAGAAATCGCAGCAACCGATATTCACCCTAAAGGAAAACTTTTGGAAGACCGGCGTGGTGGGCGGTGTGCTCCCCTACCGAAGTGAAATCCTCACCAAGAGCAAAGCCGTGATCGACAAGATGATCGCCGGAGGCGACATGCGCAAGATTCCTCTCGACACTCAGACCGATGGCTTGCCATGCATCGATTTCCCGCAGCTTAAGAAGAAGGGTCTCGAGGGTGCCGTCACTCCCGCCAACACCAAATTCATCAATAAGCCGCCATCGCTCCTCAAGGAATATCCCCTCCCCTTCGCCCTGCTCCTGCTGGTGCTCATCTCGGGCGTGCAGCTCATCATGTACTATCTTCTCTTCAAGGGCAAGACCGAGACTTTCATGAAACGCCGTGCGGTGAGAATCAACAACCTGCCCTTCAATTATTTCATCGGAAAAGTCCACACCGACGCTGCCGGCAACCCCACAGGCATCGACATATCTCCCGGTAATGAAAAGGCCGTGGAACTATGGGAGACGAACGCCGGAGAATCGCGCTGCGAACCGCTCTTCCATGAAGACAAACTGCTGAAAGCCATAACCAAACTCGGCAGCGAGGCTACAGGCGTCATGTATACCGAACATTTCGAAAAGACCGACTCATACTACGATGTCAGCATCCAGCAAGGTTTCGACGAAGGCATCGTGGAGATTTCATGTTTCAACATCACAAAGCGAATCAAGGCCCAGAACGAGCTGCGCCAGGCTTCGAGCATGCTCGAGATGACACTGGAGCTCGCCCACGTGGTGCCATGGCGCTGGAACCCGTCGAAGAAAATCGTTGAACTGAAGAACAACGACGCCCTACGCAAGATAAACCGCAACCTGAAGGCCACCACCGACAAGCATATCTACGTAGACGATAAATACATCTACTCTCTCGTCGACCCCGAATGCCTGCCGGCTCTCAAAGACAACCTCCGCGCCCTCATCGAAGGCAACCGACAGTTCATGCACATGGAGCTCCACCTCATCATTCCCAACGGCGACAACGGCAACACCGTCGACGAATGGATCGAAGTAAACGCAAGCGTGGAGCAATATGCCGCCGACAACACCGGCGAGATTCTCATTGGCTCTTTCGCCCGCATCACCGACCGCATCGAGCAGATGCGCATCCTCGTCGAGGCACGTGAGGCCGCTAAGGAAGCCGACAGACTCAAATCGGCTTTCCTCGCCAACATGAGCCATGAGATCCGCACACCGCTCAATGCCATCTGCGGCTTCTCCGACCTCCTCGCCCAGACCGACGACGAAGCCCAGAAAGAGAAGTATATCAACATCATCAAGAGCAACAACGACATGCTGCTCCAGATCATCAGCGATATCCTCGACCTCTCGAAGACCGAAGCAGGAACGATGGAATTCAACATCCGCCCAATCAACCTCAACGCCCTCATGCTCAGCATCGGCGAATCGGTATTCAACAGGGTAGACAAGAACGTAAACCTAATATGCTATTTCGGTGCCGAACAGTGTGCCCTCGACACCGACCCGGTGCGCCTCTCGCAGGTGATAAGCAACTTCCTCACCAACGCGAGCAAGTTTACCAAGCAGGGCAGCATCTCATACGGCTATGAAGTGAAAGACGACCGGCTCTATTTCTTCTGCACCGACACCGGCTACGGCATCTCGGAGGCAAACCAGAAGCGTGTCTTCGAACGCTTCATCAAGCTCAACAGTTTTGTCAACGGAACCGGGCTCGGGCTCTCTATATGCAAGGCCATCGTGGAATATCTCGGCGGCACCATCGGGGTCTACTCCGAGGGCGAAGGCTATGGCTCCACCTTCTGGTGCGAGATTCCGTGGCGCCACTCCGGAATGCCCCTGGAGGAAGACTCCGACAAGATATACCCCGACTTCATCAACATCTCGAGCCTCCGCGCATTCGAGCTCGAAGCCGAGCAGAACGAATCCGGATACTACGGACTCCCTTACAACGAGATGCCGGCAGGATATGACGACATGCAGCCTCAACCCGCGCCGGAAAATCCCGACAACTCAATATGCGGCCCGATGCCCGAATCTTCGCCGCACGAGAATGAGGCAGAGCCGCACGAGAATGAGCCATTGACTGATGAGAATGAGGCTTTCCCGCATGACGATGAGGCCGGAATTGCCGCTCAATCACAACAAGAATCTGAAGAAATCATATTGGACAACGAACAATCAACAGAAGAAATGCAACCACATAACGACAGAAACCCGCATACAGATGGCGGCAACAACGAGAACAACCGGCAGGATTATCCCGGTCAACAATACGGACAACCTTACCCGCAGCAAGGCTACGGTCAGCAGTATCCCCCGCAAGGCTA
>JAUNFY010000059.1 GCA_030524805.1 Bacteroidales bacterium
ACTTAACCGCAAAGTTAATCAAATATCCTGATATTTAATATGCCAATTTTATCACAAAATAGTAAAATCCATCAAAAAATAGCAAAATCCCAACCCCCGCCATCAGCCGTAAATTCCCCGAAGCAGAGGCGGTTGTGTGAGGCCATAAGCCCGAAATACCAGTCGTAAATCCCCCGAAGCAGAGGAGGTTGTGCGAGGGCGGAAGCCCGAAATATCCCCGGTACCGCGCCGATCTCCGAGCGGCGCCCCCTGATAGCCGAACCCAACCCAACACCGACGCCGCTCGGAGATCGGCGTCCTACCACAGAGCGGCGCCCAAAGTCCCCCATTCAAAGCTCCACCGAAGCCCCCATCCCGAAGCATAAGGCCGGAGGCCTTATATTTTGTTAACCGGGGTCCCACCCCCGGCCATCCATCCCCCTCCGGCAGCAACCCGGGATGGGTTGCACCAACCGCCATTACCGCACCTCGACCCCTTTTTTACAAAAATTAAAAAAATCAATACAAAATTTGCATTTTTGAAAATTTTGTTTTAAATTTGCCCATCGCCGATTTTAAATGGCTTTAATTGCAACCAAACTCCCGATCTTACGCATAAGATTGATCCACCATAACATACTTGATGATTATAGACAACTTCAATCAAATAACCATATAAATCAAAATGCCATGAGAAAAAGAATTGCAATTTTAATCGCGATAACGGTAGGGGCGTGGTGTGCCGTTGCCGCCGCGAATTCCATGGATGTGACGCTGTCGGAGGCCGGAAGCCTTGAGGAGGCCCTGGGCGAGAATGTGCTCGACATAGATTCACTGTTGCTGAGAGGGCAGGTAGGTCAGCAGGATTTCAAGACAATGGCTAAGGCTTGCTATCATGGCAGGCTGACATATATCGATATGTCGGAATCTGAAGTGGAGAACCGGGCTATCCCCGACAGTGCATTCTATATTGCAGACAGCGGCTGCCGCAGCCAACTCAGGAAAATCATATTGCCCGAAAACATAAAGGAATTCGGAACAAGAGCCTTTTGCAGCCTTGGCGAACTCCTCTCCATCAACATGCCGAAGGCTCTTGAAACACTCGGAACCGGATGTTTTGAATATAGCGGAAAAATCTATACCGGCGTCCCCGTCACATTGCCTGAAGGCATACGCGAGATCAGCGACTTCTGTTTCAGGGGATGTAAGTTGTTTGAGGAGATAACGCTTCCGCAATCTCTTGAAAAAATCGGATTTATGGCTTTCAACCTGTGCTGGGTGTCAAGAATAGAGTTGCCGACCAATCTCAAACTGATCTGCGGATTCGCATTTGAGGAATCGGAAGTGAAAGAACTCGATATTCCGGATGGTTGTGGATTTGAAGGGATATGCCATTTTCAGGGTACATACAGCCTGAGAAGATTAAGGCTGCCTGCCGACTTGAAAGAGATACCCGAAAGTTTTGCTTTCAGGGGCTATGCCCTCGAAGAGGTGATAATGCCCGAAGCTTTGGAAATAATCAACGAGCTTGCATTCGGAAGTTGCGGGAAACTGACATCTGTAAGTCTCCCGGAAAGTACCGCATATATTGGCAGTTCTGCCTTCTTCCAGTGCATATCAATGAAAGAATTGAATCTTCCTCCTATGCTTGATTTTTTAGGCATTTATGCCATTAATTGCCCGAATATGGAGCGGTTGTATTGCAGGGCGATAGTGCCGCCGGAATGTGCCGACGGGAAAATAGTGTTGAATGTGGCAGCCGATTTGCCTGTCTACGTGCCTGTGGGGACAGCGGATATCTACCGCAATGCCCCGGGCTGGAACTATTTCACCAATTTCATCGAGACGAGCGATTTCCCGCAGTCGTCGGTGGCTGAGGTGGTGGAGACATGCAGCGGCACTCCCGTATCCTACGACCTGCAGGGAAGGCCCCTGACGTCGGAACCTGCACGGGGCACTGTCTACATCAAAGACGGAAGAAAGAACATCCGGCGATGATAACGCCCTTTTTTTAAGATTCAGCGGCTGTTTTCAGCCGCTGAATCAGCAATCCGGGCGCCCGGTGCAAAAATTTTTTGCAATTTTTTTTCTCCCGATGCAATATTATATCTCGGAGTGCGTTAATTCTGTAAACAAAAGATAATACTTGTTGGAACTTACAGACTGAATGATTTTATTATTTATTGCCCTTGACAAGAGGAATAACTGATAAATCCTATAAGGATAAGTAAAAACGGGAAAAGTCTTTCTTTCATATCAATTACTCAACTTGCCCTCATCAGGGAACACTGACACGTTTAAAATTGCTTGTTGCATGAGATTTCTTTCAATAAGAAATACATTATTACTTTTGACTTCAATATATCTTATTGAGGCACAGGCTGTTACCCCCCCCCACGCGTTATAGGGTAGCCGACGATGGCGCTCCCGCCGCTGCCGGGATGCCCCGCCACGTATCCTCACCTGCCGGGGAGGAAATTATCCAGGATTCCATATCGCTTGCAGGCCAACCTCAGGGCCGGAAGTTGTATATCAAGACCAACGCTCCGGCATGGCTGATGCTCTGGACCAACATCGCTTTCGAAATCGACATCGCTCCCCACTGGAGTGCGCAGCTGCCGGTTTATTACTCAGGTTTCAATTATTTTCGCAGGGATGTCAAGTTCCGCACCTTCTCTTTCCTCCCCGAAGTGAGATGGTGGGCCGGAGCCGACAACACCGGTTTCTTCGCCAATCTGCATTTCGGATGCGGATGGTATAACTATGCCAAGGGGGGAGAGTTCCGCTATCAGGACCATGACCGCAACACTCCCGCTCTCGGCGGTGGCGTCGGCGTAGGCTACAGGTTTCATTTCTGCAGCAACCGCCGGTGGACCATGGAGGCTGCCGTGGGGTGTGGCGTATATCGTCTTGACTACGACATATTCCGCAATGTCGACAACGGCCTGATAATGGGAAGGGAGCAGCGCACCTTCTTCGGAATCGACCAGGCCGCCCTTTCGTTCAGCTATAGCTTCGGCCTGGGAAAGAAAGGGGGTGGAAAATGAAGCGGTTGGTCAATATTTCCCTCATCCTTCTCCCGGCAATGGGTGTGCTGACTTCATGCGTGCACGAGATGCCGAAGACCGACGGAGTGGCCCGCGAGGTGCAACTCAACATTCATCATCAGATGGAATGGTCGCCCACCTACGAGATGACCGTCACCCGGTCCGAATCCGCAGGATATAAGGCGCGCTATCACTTCAAGCTTTACCGTGCCGGAGATAAGGAAACGGTGATTGCTGAACAGGAATTTCTAAGCGACGACCTTACACGCGCCGATTTCTCGACACGGCTCAACCTCCCGCCGGGCGATTACGACCTCTGGACATGGAGCGACTGGGCCGACATGGAAAATGAGAAATCTTTGCATTTCGACAGTTCCGATTTCTCATCTATTTGCTATTCCGAACCTTACAGGGGAAACAACGACCTCCGCGACGCGCTCCGCGGGGTCGCCACCTTCACCGTGGAGCAAAACCTCGACGGCCACTACCGTAAGGATGTGGATCTTACGCTCACCCGTCCGCTCGCGAAGTATGAGTTTATTGCCACCGACCTTTCCGATTTCATCGAGAGCGAGTCTACCCGTGGGAAACTCACGAGGTCGGCGCCTGACCTCACCGGCTACAGGGTGAAGATGCTGTACACCGGATATATGCCTTCGGAATATAACAATTTCATCGACAAACCGGTGAATTCCAAGACAGGGATGAGTTACGACGCCACAATCACGGCTCTCAATGACAGTGAGGCTTTGCTTGGGTTCGACTATGTGATGGTCAACGGCCACGAGTCGAGCGTGCCGGTGGCTATGGAGATCTACGACCGGAATGGGGACCTGATAGGGCGCACCAATTCCATCGACGTGCCGACGATGCGCAACAGGCTCACGGTGGTGCGTGGTAAGTTCCTTACCTCAAAAGCATCCGGAGGCGTCGGCATCAACCCTGACTTCAACGGAGACTACAACATAGAGATCAAGTGAGGTGTTGCGGTTATCCCTTTGCCGACTCTTGATTTCCCGATAATATTCTGCTACAAAACATTAGTAATCACTATAAAATCTATTTTTAAATGAAGAAAACTGACCTATTTCTCATGGCGGTTGCCGCCATGGCCGGCATGACCTCCTGCTCAAACGAGGAGGTAGTGGCTCCCGCTACCGGAGGCGACGGCAACGTGAATTTCACGGTGTCTCTTCCCGGTTCCGGATTTGCAACCCGTGCGTTTGCCGATGGTATGTCGGCTGAACATCTCCAGATGGCTGTATATGATGCCGAAAACGACAATCTTGTTATGATTCCCGAGGAGGTGCAGTTCAATTCCGGACTCAGCACCCAGGTGTCGCTCAATCTTGCCGCAGGCAGAAACTACAAGATTGCCTTCTTCGCGAATCCGCAGGCCGGCGATGGCAATGTCTATACTTTCAGCGCGGTGGGTAAGACAGTCACTGTGGACTATAAGAAGATGACCGATTACAACTCGACTGACTATGACTGCTTCTATGCGTTGTATGAGACAGGGGTTGTGAGCGCTCCCATCAACGACAATGTGACTCTCACCCGTCCGGTGGCTCAGGTGAACTGGGGCACAAGCGACCTTGAGGAGGGTGTAGTGGTTGACGATAACGCTTACGGTGCTTCCGCTGCAAAACTTGTCACTAAAGTGACCGCCAAGGCTTACTCCACTTTCGATCTCCTTTCAGGCGATGTTAAAGGTGACGTTGAAGAAGTGGACGTGACGATGCCTTATAGCGCGCGTCCTGATGCTACGAAAGAAACATTCCCTGTGGAAAGTGAGACCTACAAGTATCTCTCGATGCACTATCTCCTGGTGCCGAAGGCTAACAGCGTGGTCGACCTGACTCTCTACGCCCACAATGAAGACTCCGACGCCACTCCGGCAATGAGCACAGTGACCGTGACCAACGCCCCCGTTCAGGCAAACTACCGCACCAACATCTACGGCGCCCTCCTCACCAACCCCGCCGAGTTCACAGTCACCAAAGACAAGAATTTCACCGAGCCCGACAACAACATCAAAGTCGTAAGAACTGCCGCTGCCCTTGCTGACGCGCTTACAGAGGGCGGTGAGATCGAAGTGCCCGAAGATGTGGAACTTGATCTCCAAACTGTTAACGGAGGACAGGAGATCGAACTTGCCGACAATACCGTTCTTACCATAAAAGGTGCCGTAAATACAGCAAGAGCGCAGTTAGCAGTAAAAGAGGGTACTGTCACTGTTGATGGAGAAGGGGTAGGCAAGATTACCTCGGTCGGATTTGCCACGGCAAGTCGTCCTCTTAACGTCTACGATGATGCAACCCTGATTGTCAAGAATATTTCAGTTGAGACAGAGCAGAATAATGGTGGTTCCGCAATCTACAGTGAGGGAGGAAATATTGAACTGGAAAGCGTAACAGTTGACTGTCATAATTTTGCCGTAGCTGCAAATGGTGGCACGCTGAAAGCAAAAAAGTGCATTTTCAACTCTGATTCAAATAACAAGATAGGCGCTCACTCTTATACAATAGATGTTACGAAAGGGTGTGTCGCAGAACTTAACGATTGTGAAGTTAATGGAATACAGGGAGGTATTTCCGTTGGTAATGAAAATTCAATTGTTACTATCAATGGCGGAACTTACACAACAAGACCTCTTGAAGGATATACCGATCAAACAGCGTTTTATCCGGTATACATATTTGATAAAGGGGTCGCTGTTATAAATAGCGGAGATTTTATATCCGGGTGTGAATATACTATATTTAATGGCAATAACGATGTCCCTGAACTTTATACCTGGGGTAATGGTGCATGTCTGAAAGGTGGCCGATATAATAAGGGTACTATAGATCAAGAAAATAAATTAGCGTATCCGGCTGCCGAGGGCTACAAATGGGAAGCTATCGACGGTGACGACACTTTCAAATGGAAAGTTGTGCCGAAGGAGGAATCCGGCACTAACAGCAATAACTTAAAATAACAGACAATATGAATAAGATTTTGACAGCTTCGG
Source organism: Bacteroidales bacterium (assembly GCA_030524805.1). Classification (GTDB taxonomy): domain Bacteria; phylum Bacteroidota; class Bacteroidia; order Bacteroidales; family Muribaculaceae; genus Lepagella. Next base: position 6,040 of record JAUNFY010000059.1, read on the forward strand.
CTATCGCTCTCCTGATTGGTGGAGCGGCTTGTTCGAATGAGGAGATGGTGAATCCCTCGAATGGAGGCGACGGAAACGTCAGTTTCTCAGTCACAATACCGGCAAAATCCTTCTCCACACGTGCTTTCGGAGATGGACTCAACGCCAACAAACTGGAATATGCAGTCTACGACAAGGATGCCAATAATGCCCCTGTTTCAAACGGCGAAACCAAATTCTCAGAAACATCTGAGGGCAGCCTGACAACAACCGTAAACATCAACCTCGCAAACGGCAGAAACTACAACATAGTATTCTTCGCATCTCCTGAAAGCGGCGATGTTTATACCCTCAACACCGCAACCGGCGAAGTGACCGTAGACTACTCACAGATGACAGTCTACAACTCCTCCGACTACGACTGCTTCTCAACAGTCTACAACACCGGAAAGGTAACCGGCCCCATCAACGACGAAGTGACTCTCTACCGCCCCGTGGCTCAGGTGAACTGGGGCACAAGCGACCTTAACGATGGAACCGTAAACGGAACTAACGGCGTCTATGGCGACGGCGCTGCAAATCTCTACACAGCAGTAAGCGTGAAAGGTGTGAACAACGTGCTCAACATCCTGACAGGCCAAAGAAGCAACGCAGATGGCTTCGAAGGCACCGTGACCTTCAGCAGTGCCGCTCGTCCTTCAGGTGAGACCTTCCCCGTAGAACCGGCAACCTATCAGTACCTCTCCATGCAGTATCTCCTCGTTCCGGAAGAGAGCAGTGTGGTAGACCTCGAGCTGACCGCCTACGCAGGAGAAGAATCCAAGAGCACAGTGACCGTAACCAACGCCCCCGTCCAGGCCAACTACCGCACCAACATCTACGGCGCCCTCCTCACCAACCCCGCCAACCTCAACATCAACAAAGACCCCATCTTCAACGACCCCTCCTACGATATCAACTCAACCGACCTTTCAAAGGGCGGCAATATGACAGTAAGAGAGGACGTTGCGAATATCGATATTCCCGCTGAACTTGATGCCCCATTGGTGTTGAATCTTGCGGCTAAGGTTGATAAACTTACCCTTCCGGCATCGAATGCCAAAGCGATAACAGTAAGAGTCCTGAAAGATGTTGAGTTCCCGGAATTCGTATTTACCGAAAACTCCACTATCAAGGATTTCACTCTCCTCGGAGATCCGAACTCGGAAAAAACATTCGAAGGGTTTGTATTCCACGCTCATTCGTCGGGTAAACCAGAAGTGACAAATACTGTCAGACCGGCTATGCTCGAGAATCTGACAGTTGATGGAGTCCATTTTGATGGAGGAGCCATTATTCCTCAATTTACCGTCAGCACAAAGAATCTTGTTGTGAAGAATTGCGTATTCTCCAATTTAGTATCCCCGGCAGTAGCAATACAGCATTTCGCCGGTGGTGGAAATCAGACTGCTGAAGGAATCACAATCGAGAACTGCACGCTCGATTTCGCAGAAGATGCACCATCAAACACGAATGGCTTATACCTTCTTGATATCACAGGCGATATCACAGTGAAAGGCAACACAATTACCGGCGCTCCCTACCATGGAATTTCTATCTCTGCCGGCACTGACAATACACGTGCCTCCAAGATTGATGTATCCGGCAATATTATCAATGGTTGCAAGGAAGATGGTGTCAAGATAGATAAGGAGACATCCGCCGCAATTTCTATAACCAACAATAATATTAATGTTGTAAAGAACTCAATCCGTGTAAAGAATTCACTCGATGGCAATTCCGCTACAATCACAGGCAATATTCTTGATATGAAGAATGCAGCTGAATGGAATGGAAATGATCTGGAGCCTTCGGCAATCCTGCTTATCAACGACACAGAGAACGAAAATCCCGTGACATTGAAAGTTGAAGACAACACATTCAATAATTGCCCCGAGAATCAGCAAATCTCAAAGAAAAACATAAAGGATAAAGAATAACATTCCCTACCATTACAGACAAGCGGAGACCCACCCGGGCCTCCGCTTCGTCATTATCGGACAATCCCGGCCCCCCGGGACCACGCCGATCTCCGAGCGGCGTCCCGAAGCATTATCATGATAACCGTCACCCCGATTTTAAGCCGACAACAACCCCCATATTACGGTTTCAGCATCCGAAAACCGCCGCCGAAACCTAAAAAAAGGCCTCCGATGCAATTTTTTTTACGAAAAATTTGGTGGTTTCAGAAAAAAGCAGTAATTTTGCATCGCTTTAGCAAGGAACCCCCGCGCTTCCGCGCGAATGATATCCGCTCCGAAAGGAATATGAGATCGGCCCCCAGCCGATGGAAGAATGGATATCGGTTGGTTCCAGCTTAGCCGCCACGGGGTGTAGCTCAGTCCGGTTAGAGTGTGCGTCTGGGGGGCGTGAGGTCGCAAGTTCGAATCTTGTCACCCCGACCAAAAAAAGGATTCAATCTCATGATTGAATCCTTTTTTTCATATCCTCCCGCGTCCCACGAGACGTCTGCCGTCAGCGCTCATCGTCGGCTTCGGGCAGGAGATAATTGGCGCTGCGGCCTCCCTCTCCGCTGTCGCGGAGCATATTCTTTGAAATCAGGTCGTTGATGTCGCGCAACGCCGTGTCCTGGGAGCAATGGCATATCTTCGCCCACTTCGACGAGGTCAGCTTACCCTCAAACCCATCCCAGAGGCGATTGATCACCTTACGCTGCCGGCTGTTGATCTCCACATCGCGAAACTTATCCCAGTAGGCGGCCTTACGCAGTGTCTGCTCCACAGATTCGGAGGCCCGCACGATAGCCTTCTCCAGGCAACTGAAAAACCACAGGATCCACTCCGTGATGTCAAGATTCCCTTTCTGCGTGCGTTCGAGCACCTCGTAATATTCCTTCTTGTTGCGGTTGATTTCGGCCGACATGCTGTAGTAGCGGAAAGCGTTGTCGTCCAGCCTCGAGAGGAGCATGTCGGCGAGCGTGCGGCTTATCCTGCCGTTGCCATCGTCGAACGGATGGATGCTCACAAACCATAAATGAGCCACGGCTGCCATGATAAGCGGCGGCACATCCGCCGTGTCGCACCATTGCGTCAGCCGTGCCATTTCCTCCGCCACAACTGCCGACGGCGGTGCCTCATAATGCACCTTCTCATGTCCGAAAGCGCCCGACACCACCTGCATCGGAGCCTCTCCATGCCGCCAGTCGCCCACCGTGATGCGGTGCATGCCGCTGCGTCCGGTCGGAAACAACGCCGCATGCCATCCGAAAAACCTCTCGTCGGTAAGCGGCTCACGGCAATTCCCTACGGCATCGAGCATCACGTCTACCAATCCCTCCACATAATGATCCTCGGCGAGCATCCCGTCGTCTTCCATCCCAAGTCGCCTGGCTATGCTGCTGCGCACGGAAACCGGATTGAGCGACACTCCCTCTATCTCCGACGACGACAGCAGGTCGTCGCTCATGGCCGACAGCAAAGACTTGCTCTTGTCGTCGAATCCAAGCATCGACATCTTCCCGTAGAGTTGTCCGTGCAGCCGGCTGAGCCGGCTCATCGGCTCAAGCAGTGCCTCCGGATTCCATCTGAACTCCGGCCAATCTTTCCTTTGCCATATATAGGCGCTATGTGTCGCGGTCTTTCTCATGATGCGAAATTAATGATTTGCGGCGATTATTCCAAATATTCTCCGCAAATTTGCGGAGAATAGCGCCGAAAGCGGCCGTTTCCGCCGCCGCAAAGATGCCTTTCCGCCTTGCAAGAGGTCGCCGCGCCGCGTCAATGCCGCGTGTGGGGCTTCCGCTTTGCGGAATAACGGCGCGGAAAGAGAAACACTATCGAGAGGATAAGCGTAAGGCAGAGCGCCCAGGGATAATAGAGATAGGGGAACGGAGCCGCCGGAGAGATTCCCGCAAGCGACGTGGCAAGCAACGTCTGCGCGCCGTAGGGTATGAGACACTGCACCACGCACGACGCCGAGTCGAGCAGCGACGCGCTTTTACGCGGGTCGACGCCGAAGCGCCGCGAGATGTCGCGCGAGAGACCTCCGACGGTGATGATGGCCACGGTGTTGTTGGCCGTGCAGAGGTTCACCAGCCCCACGAGCAGCGCGATGATGGCCTGGGCGCCGCGAAGCCCCGAGATGCGGGCCGTAAGCACCTGAAGGATATAGCTGATGCCGCCGCAATGCTTGATCACCCCGAGCATGCCCGAGGCAAGCAGGGTGATGATGATGAGTTCGCCCATCCCCTCGATGCCTTTGCCCATGTAGCCCGCCATCGAGATTACGTCGGCGCCGTGGGCTATCCCCACCGCCACGGCGCATCCGATGCCGGCCGTCAGCACAAGGGTCACGTTCACTCCCGCCACAGCCGCGGCTATCACCACCAGATAGGGCAGCATCAGCCAGCCGCTCGCATGCTCCGGCTGCGGCAGCTCCGGGCTCCCGTGGGTGAGCAGCACGTAGCCGCACAGTGTGGCTACGGCCGCCGGAAGGGCAAGCCAGAGGTTGACCTTGAATTTATCCTGCATCCGGCATCCCTGCGACCGGGTGGCCGCTATCGTGGTGTCGGAGATAAACGACAGGTTGTCGCCGAAAAAAGCGCCGCCCAGCACCGCCGCCACGAAGAAGGGCACGTTGGCGCCTGAGGTCGAGGCCAGTTCCGCCGCCAGCGGCGTGAGCGCCACCACGGTGCCCACCGAAGTGCCGATGGAAAAGGAAATGAAGCAGGAGGCCACGAAAAGGGTGGGCACGATGAAGTCGGAGGGAAAGACGCGCAGCGTGAAACCCACCGTGGCGTCGACGGCCCCTATCTCCTTCGCCACCGAGGCAAACGCCCCCGCGAGGATGAAAATCCATATCATGTAGAGGATGTCGCTCTTCGCCGCCGCGCCCGAAAACACCTCTATCCGCTCCTTGAGCGGAATGCCGCGGCATATCAGTATCGCCCACATCGAGGCCGCCAGAAGCGCCACCGATATCGGTATCTTGTAGAAATCGCCGATGGCGGCCGACACCGCCACATAAAGCAGCAGAAACACCAGCATGGGGCTGATTGCGAGCAACCCTTTGCCGGTGCTTATCCGTATGTTCTTGTTGTTGTCCATTGTCGTCAGTCAGTTGTTGTCAGTAGCCCCGGGGCCGTGCCGTCATAACGCCGTGCCGTCATAACTCCGCGCTGTCACATCTCCGCGCCATCATAACTCATGGCGCGGGAAGGCGTCGATGAAGGAGCCGGGCGTGCAGTTGCGGATCTCGGCGCCGATCTCGGCGGCGTAGGCGGCTATCTGATGATAGGAGCGGAAGGCTATGGTGAGGCTGTTGAGAATGTCGTGGAGGTGATAGCCGGCATATTCCTGCGCCACCCGCTCGAATTCCTTCGCATTGTCTTCATAGAAATGTTTCTGCACCGATATCACCCTGTTGCGGTCGTCGACCCAGAGGTCGCGGCTCCATGTGTGGTCGGCGCCCACAAGGTCGATGCGGCGGTAGCCCTCGCGCAGCGCCACCATGATTGAGGCTATCAGCACGTTGCGCGGGCGCGGCATGGCCAGCCCGCTGCCGTAGAGCCGGTGCGACACCTGCGGCAGCCCCTCGGCCGGCGTCAGGTTGTAGCGCTTCACGTTTATGTTGCGGTTGCCGGCCGCCGCAGCCGGAATCCTCGCCTTGCAGGGCACGAAAAGCGTCATGTCCCAGTCGGTGGCCGCCAGATTCTTCCACAGCCGGGTCACGTTGGGGTCGGCCGACGCGTCGTCGGCGTCGGTCTTGAAGAAATGGGGGTCGGCCAGCACGTAGAGCCGGGGCCGCAATTCGCGGAATTCCGGCGCGTTGGCCGCGAAATTCACCGCCAGCGTATGATGCCGCCTCAGCATCTCGCCGTGGCGCGCCATGGTGTCGCGCAGCGAGGGGCCGTTGCCCATGATTATCAGGGGCTCCGCTTTCGGTTCCCCCTTTGCCGACGGACGTCCCGACAGGAGCATCACCTTCCCGAGGGAGGCCACGCTGCTGATCAGTTGCCTAACGGTCTTCATAAGGGTAATCTTTATCTTTACGGGCTATCACGTCGATGGCCTTGTAGGGGTGCCATGCGGGGAGCGCCGACGTTATTTTCTCTGTGCTGAGGGTGAGGGTCTTGCTGCGGCGGGCAAGAGTGGCAGGGCTGAGCGATGCCTTCACCGCCGGCACCCACCGCGCGTATTTCCACGCCGCCTGCGCCCATTTTTCGGGCAGGAATATCTGGCGCTTGCTCAGGCCGCAGTTGGCGCTCAGGGCGTCGGCAAGCTCTATCCAGCGGGCGTCGCGGCCATCGGTGAGGTTGTAGATGCCTCCGGCCGGGTGCAGCCCCGCTATGGCTTCCGCCACGTCGGAAGCGCATATCAGGCTCAGACGAGCGTCATTGTCCCTCACATGGATGTAGCGGCTCGCCGCCACATCGCTGAAGAGACGCGCCATCTCTCCCTTGACTCCTTTGCCAAACATCCGCGCCGGCCTCACTATGGTGAGCACCACGCCATATCGCTTGCACCATTCCGCCACCAGCCCTTCGGCCAGCGCCTTCGACTGCCCCACCTTCGTGGAGGCCCACAGCTGATGGTCTTCGCCTACATTCTCGCCCGAGTCGGGGCTGTAGACTTCCCAGCTCGACACGAAGACCAGCCCGCGGGGAGGATTCTCCTCAAGGGCGGCGAGCAGATGGATGGTGCCGTCGCGGTTAACCGACAGCGCTTCCGCCTCCTCCTGGGTGCCGGCGGCATGCACCACGAGGTCGAACCTCCTGCCGGCGAGCGGGGGAGTGGCCACGCGCAGGTCGCAGCAGATGTCGGCGTCGGCACGCTGCAGGGTGGTCACCTCATGGTCGCGCCCCAGAAGCGTGTGCAAGTATCTCCCCAGCATCCCCGAAGCCCCGGTTATCAATACCTTCATATTCCAAATTTAATGCAGATGTAGGTTGCGATGCCGATGCCGCGTCATCGGGCGCGGCGTTTCTTCCGGTCGTTGTGCACCTTTATGCCGAACACTATCACCGAGCATATCGTGGTGATGGAATTGGTGATGACGAGAGGGATGTTGCCCAGCAGCGCACCTTGCACCACGAAGAGCACCGATCCCAGGCCGAGCATGAGGAATGTCGGCAGGGCTATGCCGTCGGTGTCGCGTGTCCGTATTGTCCTTATGGCCTGCGGCAGATATCCGAATATCATGCAGATGGCGGCCGCGTAGCCTACTATGTTGATAAATATCTCTAAGTTCATTGAAGTTTCCGTTTTTTATTAAAAACGCTCTTTTTTTCGCGTTTGTTGTGTGCCATTCGGAAAGAATGATTAATTTTGCGTATGCAAACCCACCCCTCGCGCCATGTCGCGGCCTCAGCGGGGAGACTCATCTGAAAATTCACTTATCTAACTTCTGATTCATAATGGAAAAAACTTGGCGTTGGTTTGGACCCAACGATAAAATCACCCTCGACATGCTGCGCCAGATAGGCGTGGAAGGCATCGTCACCTCGCTCCATCATATCCCCAACGGGGAGGTGTGGAGCCTCGACGAAGTGCTCAAGATGAAAAACTTTATCGAAGACCACGGACTGCGCTGGAGCGTGGTGGAGAGTCTGCCCGTAAGCGAGTCGATCAAATATGCCGGACCCGACCGCGACCAACTCATCGAGAACTATAAGGAAAGCCTCGCCAACCTCGGCAAGGCAGGCGTGAAGACCATCTGCTACAACTTCATGCCCGTGCTCGACTGGGCACGCACCGAGCTGGAATATCCCAACCCCGACGGCACCTCCAACCTTTATTTCAACAAAGCCGAATTCGCATATTTCGACATCCACATCCTCAAGCGCGAGGGCGCTGAGAAGGACTTCGACGAGGAGACCCTCCGCCGCATGCGCGAGGAGGTGGCGCCCCGCATGGACGCGGAGGCCGAACGCCGCCTTGTCGACAACATCATAGTGAAGACACAGGGATTCGTCAACGGCAACATCTCCGAGAAGGACCTGCAGCCCGTAGAGAAATTCCGCAGCCTGCTCGAGCTCTACAAAGGCATCGATGCCGACAAGCTCCGCGCCAATATGGCATATTTCCTCAACGCCATAATGCCCGTATGCGATGAATACGACATCAATATGTGCGTGCACCCCGACGACCCCCCGATGCAGATTCTCGGTCTGCCCCGCATCGTTACGTGCGACGCCGACATCCAGGCCTTCCTCGACGCCGTGCCCAACCCGCACAACGGACTCACCTTCTGCGCCGGCTCGCTCAGCGCCGGAGCTCACAACGACGTGCCCGCCCTCGCACGCAAATATGCCTCACGCACCCATTTCGTGCATGCCCGCATCTGCAAGCCGCAGGCTAACGGCGATTTCCGCGAGGCCTCGCATCTCGACCCGAGGCTGATCGACGTGGTGCGCACTTTCGAGACGCTCCGCCCCGAAGTGCCGATGCGCGTCGACCACGCCCCGCTCATGCTCGGCGACGAGAAGATGGGCTACAACGCCGGTTATTCATTCCATGGCCGCATGCTCGCCCTCGGAATGGTGAGCGGCATGATGGCCACAATCGATGCTGAAAAGAAATAAGAACCTGATAGAAAACACCTTTGAGATAGAAAACACCCGAATCATGAAAAAGAATTTTTCTGAAGAAGAAGCCAGGGCATGGGTCGACAGCCGTGTCTGGGCCAATGGCCTCGGCCTGAAAGCCGACGCCTCGATCGACGCTGTGGAATTCGCCTCGCAATATTCGGCCAACCCCGAACTCTGGGACGCCCTCTTCGCATGGCTAAAAGATACCGACCTCTCGAAGATAGAGGCCGGAAAACACGTGATCGTGCCCGGACGCCTCTGGGTAAATATCCTCGAATACACTCCCAAGAGCGCTGCCGACACCAAGATAGAGAGCCATGAGAATTTCATCGACCTTCAGTACACTTTCGTGGGCGATGAACTGATGGGCCTCGCCGGCCACGTGATTCCCACCGGTCCCTACGACCCGGTGAAAGACAAGACCAACTACACCACCGACGAGGAGATATCGTATGTGCCCGCACCCAACGACACCTTCTTCCTCTACTTCCCGAAAGACATGCACCAGCCTTCGGTGCGCGCCCACGAGAATGCCGGCCCCAGCCGCAAGGTAGTCGGCAAGATCGAATATGCAAAGTAGTCCGAAACGATTTCGAATGCGCCCGCTGAGGCCCGGAGGAATAAACCCCGGAGGCCTGCAGGCATACATAAAGCGCCGCTCCGGAAGCCCGGGGCGGCGCTCGCTATGTCTTGTGCGGTGGGTTTGCGGCGGGAGGTCAGCGCGCGATGAATTTGGAGGTCTGCCCGCCCTGACGGCGGATGTAGATGCCGCCGGCCGCGGGGTTGCTCACCCTCACGCCCTGCAGATTGTAGTATTCGGTTTCGGCTTCATTGCCGGCCACTCCGGCCACTCCGCTCTTCACATCCACATAGTCGGAATATTCCACTTTCATTATGTTCTCGGTCACGTATTTGTCGAGGTATTCCACGTAGTAGCCGCTGCTCAGGGTGTAGGTGAGGGGATAGCCGTATTCGGGGTCGTATTCCACCACTCCCTGCAGGTCTTCGAGCGTTTCCTCCTCGTCGTCATAGGTGGCCACGTGTTTCGATTCGAGCAGATTGCCGTAGGAGTCATAGCGGATTACGATTTCATCGGTTTCCACGTAGGGTGGTTCCTCGCCGTTTTCGAGGGTGTAGGTGTATGTGCTTTTCTGGCGGTAGCTGCCGAAGTCGTCGAGTTGCTCGAACACTGTGATGCCCTCGAAGTTCTCGCCCGCGTCGGAAGCGGTGGTGACCGATGTGAAGTTGTTGCCGTCGTAGGTTATCACGGTGTGGGCCGTCACTCCGTCGTCGATCTGGTCGCACTCCTTGATGCGGTTGGCGCCGATGCCGAAGCCTTCGATGCTGGTGATCTGTCCGTCGGTGTTTTTCCACACTATGTTGGCTATCGTGAGCCCGTCGGCCCAGCGGAATGTCTTTCCGTCGTAGGTGAGCACGGTCTCCTTGATGGAGTTGGCGTTGCCGTCATCGCCGTAGGTCACGTAGATGCGGTCGGTGGGGTCATATTTGCCGTCATACCATACTGCGATTTCGGTCAGCGTCACGTTGCCGTCTTCGTTGCGGGTTATGTTGCGGTTGTAGTTGTTACCGTTGAGCAGCCACTCGCTGTCCATCCAGAAATATTCGCGGTTGCTCGTGATGAGGTTGGTCACGCGGCTGTCGTAAGTGCGTTCTGTTTTGGAGCTGTTTTCGTAATTCTCCCCGTCTTCCGAGCCTTCCTCGAGCTTGAACGTCAGCATTCCGTTCTCGTCGTAGGTGTTTGATGTGCGGGTATGGAAATCCTCATAGTCCACGCCCACTTCCGTCAGCACGCGTCCGGCGTTGTCGAAGGTCATGGTGTAGATGGCGTCAAATTCCCATCTCGCGCCGTCCCAGCCATACACTGTCTCCTTGCCGGCCTTGTAGAGGTTGTCGGCAGCGGCTGCGCGTGCCGCTGCGCGGGGTATGCCGCGTAAGGACTTGAACCGGGCGGCCTCCAGTAGGGTTGCCTTGCTTATGCCGGTGCTCCTTTCGCAAGTTTGGCGCAACGAAGCCGTGGCGTCTGCCGACGCCAGCATGGCCGATGCAATCAAAATAAAAGTAAATCTTGTCATAGGCGTTGTGTTGTGTTATCTTTTTCTTGTTTTCATTTGCAAAGGTAATCAAAAAAAGCCACATCGCCAAATGCCGCTTGCCGAATGTCTGGTGCGCGGACTTGTCGGATTGTTGGAATAATTTCTGAGATAATACGCTGTTAATCGGATATAAATTTGTAAATTTGCATTGCAGAATATGACAAAGGATGAACTTGTAGCAAAGCTACGCGACATAGAATGGGAAGATTTTGAAGTCAAAGAAGCAAAATCTGAACTGCCGAAGACCATTTGGGAAACCGTAAGCGCATTCTCAAATACCTCTGGCGGTTGGATTGTACTCGGTGTCAAACAATCCGGCAAGACTTTTGAGATACAAGGAGTCGGAAATCTCGAAAAACTCGAACAGAATTTTCTTGGCACTCTGCGCTCTGAGAAGTTCAATCAAAGATTGGTGGTCACATCTAAGCAATACGACATCGACGGCAAGAAACTTCTCGCGTTTTATGTTCCTGAGGTTGATTTGAAACCTGTATATTTTGGCAGTCCAATCAACACGTTTATCCGCATGGGTAGCGGAGACCAAAGAGCAACAGAGGGCGAAATCCGGGCAATGTTTCGCAATCAATCCTTCGGAAAGAAAACAGAGGAGACTATTCCAGACACAAGTATTGATATGTTAAATCCCAATACTCTGAAAAGTTATCGCTTTGCTCTCAGCCAGACTCAGAATCTTGTAAATCTCCGGGAGGTTGATGATGCAGAGTTCTGCGAACAGGTCAATATTACCCGAAATGGTTTGCTTACGTATGCGGGACTCCTGATGTTTGGCAAAGCACCCTACGTCCTGCGCTATGTTCCTACATTCTGCGTTGACTACATCGAAATTCCGGGTCCAACAATCCAGCAGGCAGAAGTGAGGTACACCTACCGCATTCCGGAACAGGACAATATCTGGGAAGCGGTTCAGATTATCCTGCGCCGTTTCCGCACACTCGTTGATGCACCCATCCACATCAAAGACGATGGGTTTGCCACAACCGACGAAAGCCAATACAAAGTTTTGCGAGAAGCACTCGCCAACATGGTGATGCACTGCGACCACTTCGATTCGTTGCGCTCCTGCATCCGCGTATATACCGACCATATAGAATTTATGAACGGTGGAGCATTCCCTCTTCCTGTCAAGGACATACTCGGAAAGATATACTCAAAACTCCGGAATCCGACAATTGCCAAACTATTCCGCTTTGTCGGCATTGCCGAAAATGCCGGGTATGGCATGAACAAACTCGCAAGCTGGGAGACCCTGACTGGCACACGCCCCACAATAGAAAGCGACCGCACCATCGCCACCGTCTCCTTCCCCCTCAAATCAGCCATCCGGCGAAAGGCAGAAGACAATGGTGCTAAAACCACACCTCGTCAAAATGCTATTTTATCTCTTATGGCTAATAATCCTGAAATAACTTTGGATGAGATTGCTAAGGAGATTGGAGTTGGAACGACAACATTAGATCGTGAAATTGCAAAAATGACACATTTAGTGCAACGTGTCGGTTCAAAGAAAGGCGGACATTGGGAAATTAAAAAAAGATTGACAGATGGAAATGGATTTATTTAAGCTTTTCAACATGATAGTAGCGGTTGCCCAGCAGAATCATGGCAAAGTAACAATCGAAGCTTTAAAGGATGCGATTGATAAGAGTAGCATGCCCTCCGAAGATAAGGATTTCTATAAGTCATATATCGATTTAGGATATGATTATTTTGAAGAGCGCAATTATGATAAGGCAAAAAGTGGGTGTTTAAATCTGATACGCCTAATAGAAAAACGTTAAAAATATTAAGTATGGAA
>JAUNFY010000060.1 GCA_030524805.1 Bacteroidales bacterium
AGCGAAACAATAGCTCATTTTACTCCTTAAACCAACCAAATTCACCAAAATTTTCTTATTTGTAACAAAACCAACGGGAAGCGAAAATCAAGAAAAATACACGCTATCACCTCAATACCAAACATTAATAATCAGCGCATTACGACACAAAACAATTCCGGGGCGGAACTACATCCTTTTGCAATTATTATCTATGCGGTAAGCCCTTATGGGGTTTGATAGGGATGGATGTTGTGCACCGGCCCGGAAATGATTCTTGGGTTATATGTCAGTATTTCTAATTTTGACTTTATAACACTGCGAGAAGAATCAAGGTTCACTGAATAATTGGTCAAAAAGGGAATTTTTCACACTTTTAAGACTTGCGCCAGCCTATTTTTAAGTTTTTTTATTAATTTTGCATTAAGTTTTGAACCTTTGCCTTGCGAAAGGTGTCGAATGCATGTGTCGACATGAATTCGATGCCATCAAAACGCAAAACAGAAAAAAACAGAAAAATGAGAATTTCGCGATTCATATCGCTGCTGACCATCCCCTTTCTGCTTGCCACAACGACTCTGCCCGCTGCAGCACGCGAAAAGGATTCCGACAAGATAGTGGTGGTGCTTGATCCGGGCCACGGAGGAAAAGATTTCGGAGCAGTCGACAATGGAGCAAATGAAAAAAGCATAAACCTCGCCGTAGCGAAAAAAGTAGCCGCGCTGGTAGAGAAAAAGCTAAAGGATGTGAAGGTGGTGATGACGCGCACCACCGACACGTATCTGACGCTTCAGCAACGAGCCGATGTAGCCAACAACGCACATGGCGACCTCTTCATGTCGATACACGTAAACTCGGTAGACAAAAAAAACAAGAACCGCCGAAAAGTGGCGGGAAGTTCAGTCTATGTGCTGGGTCTGCACCGCGACCAGGACAACATGAAGGTGGCGATGCGAGAGAACTCCGTGATAGAGCTGGAGAGCGACTACAAGGAAAAATACAGCGGTTTTGATCCGTCGAAAGATGAGAGCTACATCATCTTCGAGATGGCCCAGAAGCGCAATCTCGGCGAAAGCATCCGGGTGGCAGGCGACGCGCAGAACGAGCTTGTGAAGACAGCCGGAAGGGCCAACCGCGGAGTAAGGCAGGCGGGCTTCTGGGTGCTTTGGGCCACATCGATGCCGGCGGTGCTCGTGGAGCTTGATTTCATCTGCAATCCGGAGTCGGTGAAGTGCATGACATCCGACGAAGGAACCGACAAACTTGCGGAATCGCTCTTCAATTCGATAAAGAAATTTGTAGAACGTCACAGTTGATTGTTATACATTATAGAATATAATCCAACCAAGATATCATAAAGAAGAAAGATATATATGAAAAAGATATTCAAGAAAGAGTTCGCAATAGGACTGTCGGTGATATTAGCGATACTGATCCTCGTGTTTGGCATCGACTATCTGAAAGGTATCAACCTGTTTCGCCCGACCAACTACTACATGGCCTACTACGACAACGTAGATGAGCTTTCAATCTCGTCGCCGGTGCTTATCAATGGCTTTAAAGTGGGCCAGGTGAGGGAAATCAACTTCAACTACAAACGCCCCGGCAAGATAGAGGTGGTGCTTGCACTCGACAAGAACCTTGAGCTTCCCGAAGGCACCAAGGCAGAGATAGGGAGCACCCTTCTGAGCGGCGCACGCATCGAGCTCGCCATCGGACAGGGCAAATCGATGATACCTGTGGGAAGCGAACTTGCCACTGGCACAAAAGCAGGATTGATGACGTCGGTGCAAGACGGACTGATGCCTGCCATATCGAGCATCGTGCCCAAAATCGACTCCCTGCTGAGCAACCTGAACACACTGACCGGCGACCCCGCATTGAGGCAGTCGATTGCCCGACTTGACGGCATCACCGCCGACCTGCACTCCACCACAGGAGGGCTGAACACCTTGATGAACAAGCAGCTTCCCGTGATAGCAAGCAATGCCGCCGTTGCCTCGCAGGGCCTTGACAGCATCGTAGGCAACCTAGGACTTCTCTCCTATCAGCTGAAATCGCTGCCTCTCAACACGACAGTGGAAAACGTGAACGACCTGACAGCAAGTCTCGCCCAGTTCTCGCATCAGCTGTCGGACAAGAATTCCACCCTCGGTCTGCTCACTTCAGATCCGGAGCTCTACAACCGTCTGAACCAGGTGTCGGCCGACATCGACTCGCTGATAGTGGACATCAAGAAAAACCCCAAACGCTATATCAGCATCAAGCTGCTATAAACGGCATCAAACCACTATAAAGGGTGAAACAGGTTTTCTACAGATACAACCCGGATACCGACAACTTTGAACGCCACTACCCTACCTTCAGGTCGAGGCTGGCCTCGGCCGGGCGGTATCTGCTTGTAGGGTCGGTGATTGGCGGGGGAATGTATCTGATCTTCATGTTCGGCTTCGGATTGCCGACAGAGAAAAACCTGCGTAAGGAAAACAGCGAACTGAAATCGCAATATGCCATACTTGAAAAGCGGCTCGACAACTCCATCAAGGTGATGGAAGACATCCGCAACCGTGACGACAACTTCTACCGGGTGATGATGCAGATGGATCCGCTGAGCAGCAACCAGCGCCTGTCGGGGATGGATCTGGACACGAAATACGACAGGCTTGGCAAACTCAACGATCTGGAACTGTTGACCCGCATGAATCAGCAGATCGACCTGCTCGAGCATCAGATTTATTCGCAATCGCTATCTTTCGATCAGCTGAAAGAAGCGGCCGGCGAACAGAAAGACAAGATAGCGCGCATACCGTCGGTGCTTCCCATACACATCGGACAATTCACCATGTCGTCGGGGTATGGCTACAGGCGCGACCCGGTGTATGGCACAGCCAAATTCCATTCCGGACTCGACTTCGCCGCTCCCACAGGCACCCCGGTATTCGCCACAGCCGACGCCAAGGTGGAAGTAGCCGACCGAAAACCGATATATGGCAACTGCATAGACCTCGACCATGGCTTCAACTACAAGACCCGATATGCACATCTGAGCCAGATACTGGTGAAACCTGGGGAGGAAGTGAAACGCGGGCAACTGATAGGGAAAGTGGGCTCGACGGGCAAATCTTCGGGCAGCCACCTGCACTATGAGGTGCTATTCAAAGGGGAGCCACAGAACCCGGTGAACTATTACTTCATGGACCTGACGCCGGAAGAATATGCCACGCTGATACGTCAGGCAGAGAACTCCGCGCACGTGATGGACTGAACATCCGGATAAGAAAGCATCAGACCTGAATACCCCCACACACATGGAAGACCTGGACAAGAAATACTATAGAATCGGAGATGTCGCGGAATTCATAGGAGTTCCGGAGTCGACCATACGCTATTGGGAGCAGGAATTCACGGAAGTCTCACCGAAAAGAGTATCGAGAAACGTACGCCTCTACACGCCCGACGACATACAGACGCTGCGCATCATCCACTATCTGCTGAAAGTGAGAGGCCTGAGAATCGAAGCGGCAAAGACGCAGATGCAAATGAACCGGAAGAACATATCGCGCCGTCTGAAAGTGCTTGACGAGCTGACGGAAGTCCGCGACGAACTGACAGTGATGCTCAAGACACTTGGGAAACGCAAGGACTGAGACTGCGCGGCAATAAACTCACAGGTTGGAGTTATAATAACGGGAATCGCCCGTGACATCGGCGCCTACGAAATCGGGCAGCGGGTAGGATTCCAACTCCGATTCCAATTCAATCTCGGCAGTGACAAGACCCTCACGATCGCCATGAAACTCATCAACCTCCCAGATGTGGCCACAAAATGGAACGATATATCTTGTCTTGTCGAGTACGGGCGGGATGCACAAATTGAGCAGACCGACTGCGTCCGGGAGCGGAATCTCATATTCAAACTCCAGACGGCTCGCGCCTGAATTCTTACCCTTGACGGTGAGGAAGCCCTTGTCGTCGCGCACCCTTACGCGGACAGTGCGCTCCGGCTCCCGACACAAATAGCCCTGCAAAATATGGGATTTTGCCGAAGACTGCGATTTATAACTGTCGTTTTTCACCAAATACTTGTGCTCTATTTCCATTCCCATATCGAAAATCGGATAAAAATTATTAAATTTGCAACCTGAAATCTCAGGCCGTGAGACAATGAAGTTGTTTCAACTTATTTACGGATTCACCAATACAAAATTAATGAAAATCTTCAGCAACCGCAACATAAACGGGCAAATAATGCACGTGGCCATATATGTCGCCGTGTGGGCAGCGGCCTTGGCGGCATCATCGCCCCGGGCAGATGCTTCGGCTAAAGAAGATTGGGAGATAGACGTGGACACGACCATCTTCATGCGCGAGGCCCGCGAGCTGCAGGAAATCATAGTGAAGCCGAAAAAAGAAAAATACAGCAAGAGAAACAATCCGGCCGTAGAACTGATGGAGCGAGTGAGGCGCTATCAACGCAACGGCAACCCGACACTGACCGACAACTACAGCTACGACCAATACGACAAAACCACTCTCGGACTGCTTGATTTCTCCGACAAAGAATTGAAGCGCCATAAGTTTCTGAAGAATTATATCGACACCACCCGCTACGGATCGCGGCAGGTGCTTTACGTGCTGATGAAAGAGAAGAATGCAACGCAACTCTATTCCGACGAGGGCAAACGGCACAAAACAGTGGTGCGCAGCCGCAACTCATCGGGAATAGACGAAGCATTCAACGATGGAAACGTAGGCACGATGCTCGAAGAGATGTTTCGCGAAGTAGACATATACTCCGACGACATCACGATGATGGCCAACAGGTTTGTGAGTCCGCTGTCGGCCATAGGCGCGGACTATTACAAATATTTCATCACCGACACGCTCGACATCGACGGGACAAGATGCATACAGCTCACCTTCACACCTCACAACCATGAGAGTTTCTCGTTCATGGGAAATCTCTACATAGAACTTGGCGACACGACGGGCTTCGTGAAAAAAGTGTCGATGAAAGTGCCGCGGACCATCAACCTCAACTACGTAGACAATCTATACATAGACCAGACTTTTGAAAAGGACACACTCGGGAGGCGCCACAAGGTGCTCGATGAGATGAACCTCGACCTGTGTCTGATACCCGGCACACAGCGTTTCTACGCACACCGCACAAGCCGATATACAGATTTCAGCTATGCGCGACGCAAAGATCTCGCACGCGCCTACGACATGCTTGGCGACGTATGGGAAATAGACACCGACATGGACCGGCATGGCAATTTCGGGTCGGTGACCCGATTTGAAAACCTGACGCATGCTGAGGCCAACATGGGCTCATTCATGACGCAGCTGCGTGAAGTGCCTTTCTTCTATTGGGCGGAGAAGGTGCTGGTGATACTCGTGAACGGGTATCTGAAGACCGGCTCACCGAGCAAATTCGACATAGGGCCTGTCAACACGATGATAAGCGGCAACACGATAGAGGGAGTGAGGCTGCGCCTGGGAGGCATGACGACGGCGAATCTCTCGCCACATTGGTTTGCGAGAGGATATGCAGCCTACGGCACCCGCGACCACCGATGGAAATATAAAGGAGAGCTTGAATATTCATTCAACAGCAAGAAATATCACAGCCGCGAGTTTCCGGTGAACAGTCTGCGGGCTACCTATATGTATGACCTCGATATGCTCGGACAGCATTATCTCTTCACCAACGCCGACAACGTGTTTCTGACATGGAAACGGAAACCTTCGACGCTTGCCACCTACCGGCATCTGGCAAAGCTGGAATATAATCTGGAGCTCCGCAACCTATTCTCTTTTTCGGTATGGGGAGAGAATGTGAGACAAGATGCCACCCGATGGCTGCCTTTCACAGACGGCACAGGGAAAAACTACCGACACTATTCACGCACCACTTTCGGAGTGAAGCTGCGCTATGCTCCGGGAGAGAAATTCATACAGGAGAAGAGCACCCGCGTGCCTATAAACATGGATGCACCGGTGATACAGCTGACTCACGAGTGGGGACCGAAGGGACTGCTTGGCTCCGACTTCACCACGCAACGCACCGAACTTTCGGTGCAGAAGCGATTCTGGTTTTCCGCCTTCGGCTACACCGACATCATAGTGAAAGGGGGAATGATATGGAGCCAGGTGCAATATCCGGAACTGATGTGGCCCAACGCCAACCTGAGCTATACCATCCAGCCTGAATCGTATTCGCTCATGAACCCGATGGAATTCGCCATGGACAAATACGCCTCGTGGGATCTGACATACTGGGGCAACGGCGTGCTCTTCAACCGCATACCGCTGGTGAAGAAAGCAAAACTGAGGGAAGTGGTGGGCTTCAAAGGAATCTACGGAGGAATCAGCGACCGCAACAAACCGGAGCTGAACGGCAACCTCTTCAGATTTCCCACTGACTCCGGCACACGCTACATGGGGAACACTCCTTACATGGAAATAAGCGCCGGAATCGACAATATCTTCACCATATTGAGGGTTGACTACGTGTGGCGTCTCTCCTACCGCGACACTCCCGGCGCTGACCGCTCAGGACTGAGAGTGGCGCTACACTTCACTTTTTAAACGATGAAGTTGTCTAAACTTATTTACGAATTATAAAAATAAACATGAAGTGTGAAAACCAAGACTCTTTTCATTAATCTTCCGCCATCTTTCCGGCGTATTTTCCTTCACTCATCAGTCGCGATGCCCGCATCGCTCCTTCTTCCTGAATAAAAATCCACTCGGAAACCTGACGAAATCTTAACGAAAAAATAAGTTTAAACAACTTCAAGAAACAGAAATGGAAATCATAGATTTAGGACACAAAGAATACGGGGAAACCCTCGCGATGCAGAGAAATCTGTTTGGCAGCATGGTAGAGCGAAAAAAAACGGGACAGCCGGTGGAGAAAGAGTATCTTCTGCTTGTGGAGCATAACCCTGTGGTTACGCTCGGCAAACATGCAAAAGAGAGCAATATGCTGCTGAGCGAGGAAATGATGGCGCAGTCGGGAGTGGAAGTATACCACATAGAGCGTGGCGGCGACGTGACGTATCATGGTCCCGGGCAACTCGTGATGTATCCACTGATAGATCTTGAAGCGCATCATTCAGGAGTGAAAGACTATGTGTGGATGCTTGAGGAAAGCGTGATACGCACGATAGCCGAATATGGAGTGAAGGGCGAACGGGTGGCCGGTGCGAGCGGAGTGTGGATCGGAGCAGGGAGCGACAGGGAGCGCAAGATATGTGCATTGGGAGTGAAATGCAGCCGATTTGTGACAATGCACGGTCTTGCCTTGAATGTGAACACCGACCTGCGCGGATTCTCACTGATAAATCCGTGCGGATTCATCGACAAGGGAGTGACCTCCTTGGCGGCCGAAACCGGGCATGAATGCGACATGGAGGAAGTGAAGCGACTGCTCAGCGGCCATTTTCAGGACTTGCTTCTGAAACGTCTGCTATTTTAGTTGGATTTGCTTTGGTGAAATTCTCGGATTTCTTCAGTTGGCATACCTTCTGAATCAAAGAATTTACTAAGATGTAGCTAAAGATTGTGGCTATGTAGATAAAAAGTGCTATCTTTGCAAAACAAACGACATGGCCTGTCGTTTTTATATTTGAATACTCACAGATAAATTATTTGAGCCATGGCACGTCCGATAGCAGAAACCCCTGTGCTCTACGGTGCAGATGCACAGCGTTTTGAAACAATCTCACAAAGCACAAACCTTACTCCAAGGAGAAAAAAGAACAACTCCGCAAGACTTATGAGGATTTTAAGCGTAAAGTAAAAATACTCCTATAGGTAGTATGCTTCAATTAGTTAGGCTAAACGATGATTATCCAATCAGTTCGTTTGATTGCGGTGACGAGGATTTGAACGACTTTAGACTGCTGATGCCAAACGACCCCAACGAACATACAAAGACAATGTTCTTCGATATGTTCTCTCTTTCAGAGTAGTTTATTATATGGCGCAGATTAACGATTTCCTATCGCACATTGACTTTGAAGCGATGCGTGAGTATTGCATGGCTAACGGTAAGACCGTCCACTACTCAAAAGGAGATTTTTTCACAGAGGCTGGAAGTGTCGGGAGATACGTCGGTTTCGTTCAATCGGGCTATTTCAAATATTGTGTGTTGACATCTAAAGGAGATTATGCCGTCACCGGCTTCTCATTTGCAGATGAATGTATAATGGATTTCACACAGTCATTCATCTTCGATAAGCCTTCCAAAATTTCAATAATAGCAGGCTGTCACTCCGAGATTATACAAATTCCATTGCGCGCTCTTCGGGATTTCATCTCAAAGGATAATCCCGGTCTCATACCTCACATGTCGGCAGTGGTCTTGGAAGAAGCTTATGGCCGCTACCTCAATCTCTATCAAAAATCACCAACTGAGCGTTATCTCGAACTCGTTGAGAAATATCCCGATGTTTTGGAGCAAGTCACGCTTCATGATATCGCCTCATACCTCCTCGTTACCCCTATTCATCTAAGTCGCATACGAAAAAAATGGGGAAAATGACCTATTAATAAACTTTTGTTTACGCCAAAGTCGCATTCTTTAACTAACTTTGCCAATAAAACGATTGGCATATGATACGAATAAAAAATATTTTATTAATGGCATTCGCAAGCCTACCGTTTGTGGTAAATGCCGACTGCATACTTCCACAAGCACCAAGTTGGTCAAGTTGGTCGTCGTATTCCTGTTTTACAGAAGAACACGATAATTGTCACTACATTCCTATCACTTCAATAAAGGATGATGTTTCGATCGCCGTGCCTGTAGATCTTGTTAAAGTTGATAATAACCGATTGCCCTCATACGCTAATGGAAGACAAGACACTGAGATATCGGAATCAAGTCGCAAATCTACACGCAACGGCGTGAATCTTGTGGGGTTCAAGGCCGTGACAGATGACTACGGCCAGTTGAAATCCATTCTGGAAGCTAATAAAGGTAATGAAATAGATTCCCTTGTAGTTGTAGGACCAATGAACAAGGATGACTTCAAGGCAATCTGGGACTGTGCGGTATACGGCAATATGCAGGTGTTGAATCTTGAGAATGCAACAATGGAGAACAATGCGATTCCGGATTATGCCATGTACGACCCCATACAGTTCGATACAGGCTTCTGGCTTAAAATAAGACGTATCATACTGCCGGAAGGTGTTGTAAGTATCGGGAAAGCCGCATTTCCATTCATGGGGATAGAAGAAATAAACATACCTACAACTGTGAGAGAAATTGGCTCGACAGCCTTCGGTTATGACAGATGGCTCAACTGCGAAATAGTCATTCCTGAAGGTGTTGAGGAGATAAAGTATCAGACCTTCAACGAATGCAACCGGCTGACAATTGCACCAACGCTTCCTAAGTCATTGAAAAAAATAGGGGAACATGCGTTCTCCATGACAAGATTCGACAATCTTACGTTTCCGGATAGTCTCGAGGAAATAGGTCAAGGTGCTTTTCAGAATACTGCATTATGCCATGTCACATTGCCAGAAACATGCTTGACTATCGGTCCCATGGCATTTCAGTTATGCTGGGCTATAGAAGAAATAAAACTTCCAGAAAATTTAGAAAGTATTCCCCAAGGGCTGTTTTCAATGTGTGATGGCTTGGAGAAATTGAAGATCAACAATAAATGTAAGCATATAGAAAATGATGCCTTTATGTGGTGCATAAAACTAAGTGACATAAGTTTCAATCAAGCCCTCGAGTCAATAGGTAATTATGCGTTTGACGGATGTGCACTAACAGTCATTAATCTTCCTCCAACATTGCAACAATTAGGAGCCCTGTGTTTCGGAGCCATGTCCTCTACCTTGTATGAAGTGAGATGTGCTGCAAGAATCCCTCCCATTTGCGAAGAAGACACCCTTAATCCTGGTCGTGGCCCGTTCTCCCCACCGAGTGAAAATGAAGAATTTACATTGTATGTTCCTTACGGTACAAAGACCGCATATTCCACCACATGGGGTTGGGTTTGTTTCTTCAAGATCGAAGAATCAAATGATTTCCCATGGGCAAATATTGGTGTAGTGAATGTTGATGGTAATGAGAATCACCTAATTTTTGATATTAAAGGACGTAATATACAAAAGCCGGTACCCGGTCAACTATATATAACCAATGGGCAAAAATTCATCGCACATTGATTGACCGACCAAGTACATGAATTGGTAAAATCATTTCTAATGTTTATTCAGTCCGGCAAGAGTAGAAGTCTCGTCGGACTGATTTGTGTTAAATAGTCTTTATGATTGTAAGCCCCTTTACCACAAGTGTAGTGTCCGGCTATTTTAATATAAAAAAATGGAGTCTCATTCGAGCTCCATCGTATAAATTGTGAGATGTCGTGCGATGGAGTTAGTTTTACAAGCTCCATTGTTAAATGCAAATAGAAATTTGAATCTTTGCATTCTTGATTCGATCTTCAAGCTTGCGGGTGTTTTCCGCGCGTTGCTCCTTCGTAAGGTTGTCGACCTCTTTTCTAAGGCGTTCGAAGCGGATTGCATCCTCACCTGTCAGTATCGGGGTTTCTGCTATTGATATATATACACGTACAAAAGACCCTTCACTCCGCAGCCAATCTGACTCAAGATTATCTCGCATTTATCATATCATTATTTTTGCGAACTACTGAACACAATAAACATATTTCGGGTAGTCAGGAAATAAATACGTGCAGGTATAAAACAAAATACCCTCGATTCACATCGAGGGATATCTTTGTTGCCTTGGAAAGACTCGAACTCTCACAAACGGAACCAGAATCCGGTGTGCTACCATTACACCACAAGGCACTGTGCAAACTACAAAATAATTGTTGCCTTGGAAAGACTCGAACTCTCACAAACGGAACCAGAATCCGGTGTGCTACCATTACACCACAAGGCAAAATTTATTGTCATATCGGGGCTCTCCCCTTTTGACGATGCAAAATTACTGCTTTTTTTTTAACCGACCAAATAATTTGGAAAAAAAATGCTCTCCGGGGTGCATTTTTTCTGATTTTGGAGGATTATCCGCCCTATTTCAAGTGGAGAAGCAAGCCGCGATGGCACGCCCGCTCCTTCTCCAGAGCGACATGATAGCGGACGTGACAACCTTCATGAGTTCTGACGCGGGAGTTGACATTATAGACGACATGAGTTCTGACGCAGAAGTTGGCATTACAGCCGACATGAGGAATATCGGATATTTTTATTAATTTTGCATCATGAAATCAGCGGCACTTGAATTGACACGTATGCGCGGACTCCTCATGATGGAATATGAGGAGGAAAAACGATCATTTTCTGAAATCACCGAGAGAATCGGCATTGAGCGATTGGTGGAACGGGGGAATGCCTGGACACCGATCGCGATAAATCGCGTATTCTGGAATTCGCTCAACCAGCGGGTGGTAGAAATCACACGACCCGACTCAGGAGAAGAAGATGGAGCGACAGACGATGACCACAACTTCGAACATGGTCGGCAAGTGACTTTCTTCACCACGGGCGCCGACGGAGAAAAACCGACTTTACACTTCGGGGGCACCGTAAGCTATGTAGACGGCAACCGGATGGTAGTGGCAATAAGCGATACGGCCGACACCTCACGTCTGACCTCAGACACCGCTTGCGGCGTTATGATCTCGTTTGACGAAACGTCCTACCGGGCAATGCTCGGAGCCATCGACCACACCATCAAAGCCAAGGGACGGCTCGGCGAGCTGCGCGACCTGATGTATTCCAAGCAAAAAGCAGCAACGCTGTCGTTTTCGCCGATGAGATTCCCCTATCTTAACCAAACCCAGGAAAAGGCTGTGAACAAGGTGCTGTTTGCCAAAGATGTAGCCATTGTGCACGGTCCTCCGGGAACAGGCAAGACCACTACCCTTGTGGAGGCGATAAACGAGACGCTTCGCAGGGAGAGCCAGGTGCTGGTGTGCGCGCAGAGCAACATGGCGGTAGACTGGATATGCGAAAAGCTGACTGACCGCGGCATCCACGTGCTGCGGATAGGCAACCCCACCCGAGTGAACGACAAGATGCTTTCATTCACCTACGAGCGCCGATTTGAATCGCATCCCGACTACCCGGACCTGTGGGGGATACGCAAGGCTATCCGGCAACTTCAGGGCGCCGGGCGGCGAGGCTCAGACCAGTGGCATCAGAAGATGGACCGATTGCGATCGCGCGCCACCGAGCTCGAGATACGCATCAATGAAGAACTTTTCAATTCCGCCCATGTGGTGGCGAGCACCCTCGTAGGCAGCAGTTCACGCCTACTTGAGGGAAGAAAATTCAGCACCCTCTTCATCGACGAAGCAGCCCAGGCTCTTGAACCGGCCTGCCTGATACCGCTGCGTCGCGCCGGACGGCTCATCCTTGCCGGCGACCATTGCCAGCTTCCACCGACAGTGAAAAGTTATGAGGCTATGAAGCAGGGTCTGGGAAAATCACTCATGGAGCGGCTGGTGGAGAATCATTCCGAAGCGGTGACACTACTCTCGCTTCAATACCGGATGAACGAAGACATCATGCGCTTCTCGAGCGACTGGTTTTACGACGGCGCGATGGAGGCGGCCCCGGAAGTGAAGCACCGCGGCATACTTGACTACGACACGCCCATCGACTGGCTTGACACCAGCGACGAAGTCACGGGCACTCCGGCAGAAGAAGACGAAGCCTGCGACGAACAGCAATATAAGGAATCGCTCGCCGGCAACACGTTCGGACGCATCAACAAAGACGAGGCCCGGCTGACTCTTCTCACCCTGCAGAACTATATCCAAAAGATAGGCAAGGAACGATGGCTCGACGAGCGCATCGACGTAGGGGTGATTTCGCCCTACCGGGCTCAGGTGCAATATATCAGGCGGCTTCTGAAGCGATTGTCGTTTTTCCGTCCGTTTAGGAAAAGCATCTCGGTAGACACCGTCGACGGATTCCAGGGGCAGGAACGCGATGTGATAGTGATATCGATGGTGCGCAGCAACGAGGATGGCAACATAGGATTTCTCCGCGACCTGCGACGCATGAACGTGGCTATGACGCGCGCACGGATGAAACTGATCATCATCGGATCGGCGGCCACTCTCACGCGGCATCCATTCTACCGCAAACTTCATCAATATGTAGAGATGAAACAAACGGCTCGCTGAAAACGTTAACATAATATAACGCTTCCCGGCATCCGCGCATCCGCGTGCAAAAACGGAGGCTCATTCGAAAGACTATGAAAAAAAATATAATATGGCTGCTATCGGTGGTGATGGGGATCACATTCTGCGCCCTGCTATATTTCCAGATAATGTATCTTGAGAATATGGTGGGTATGCGCGAATCGCAGTTTTCGGAGGGCGCCATGCGTTCGCTCTACGGCACCGTCGGCTTTCTTGAACGCCAGGAGACACTCCACTTCCTTGAGAAGGACATCAACATGATCGAACAATCATACGACACGGGCGAAGGAAGCCTCTCGGCGGGTCAGGAAACGTTTCAGCCATCGACAACTCCGGGACATATCTTCTCATTCCCTACCCCTACGGAGAATCTTGAGAAACGATATCAAGGGATGCAGGAGACCATACGCAACCAATATATATATCAGAAAGGATTGCTCAACGAGGTGATAATCTCGATTCTCTACGATGCCCAGCACAGGCCGGTGATGGAACGCGCAGACTCGGCCATGATACGCAACGTGCTGCGCACCGAACTTGCCAACAACGGCCTCGACGTGCCTTTCTGCTTCGCCATCACCGAGAAGAACCATCTGGTCTACTCCACTTCGGGCTATGATCCGGACCTGAGCGAGAAGCAAATCTACACCGCGAGATTATTTCCGAACTCCAACAGCCGATACGAACTCAAGGTGGAGTTTCCCACCAAAGCCAACTATATCTTCTCATCGGTGAGATTCGTAATCCCGACTCTCGCTCTGACACTCCTGCTGCTCGCCATCTTCATCTTCACCATCATCATGGCCTTCAGGCAGAAGAAACTCGGCGAGATGAAGACCGACTTCATCAACAACATGACTCATGAGCTCAAGACTCCAATCTCGACAATATCGCTTGCCGCACAGATGCTCAACGACGACTCCGTAAGGAAATCGCCCGAGACGCTGCACCATATATCGGAAGTTATCAACGCGGAGTCGAAACGCCTGCGTTTCCAGGTGGAGAAGGTGCTTCAGATGTCGGTTTTTGAAAACAGCAACAACGCCCTGAACTTCACCTGCGTCGATGCCAACAAGATAATAGCCGGAGTGGTGTCGACCTTCAAACTGAAAGTGGAACGTTTCGGCGGGCACCTCAGTTTTCACAATGGAGCCGACGCATCGGTGGTGTGCGTAGACGAGATGCAATTCACCAACGTGATTTTCTCGCTTCTCGACAACGCAGTGAAATACCGCAACGAAGACCGGGCGCCCGAACTTGTGGTGACCACTTCCGATGAAGATTCAAAGAATCTGAAAATCAGCATACAGGACAACGGCATCGGTATGCGCAAGGAAGACCTCAAGAAAATATTCGACAAATTCTACCGCGTGCACACGGGCAACCGTCACGATGTGAAAGGATTCGGACTGGGACTGGCCTACGTGAAGAGGATGGTGACCATCTTCAAGGGAAACATCAGCGTGGAGTCGGAACCGGGCAAGGGGTCTGTATTCACCATTCTTCTGCCATTGGCTGAGGAGGACGCAGACTGACACCGACCTGCCAAAAAGATACGCAACAAGGTGAAATCCGACTGAATTTTTAAAAATTTTTATCGATTCATAAGGAATTATCGCCGTCTATACGTTAATATAGATAGAAAAAACTTTAGCATTTATAATCCCTAATAGAAAAGTTATGGAAGAAAAGACTAAAATATTGCTCTGCGAGGATGATGAAAATCTCGGAATGCTCTTGCGTGAGTTTCTTCAGGCAAAAGGATTCAGCGCAGACCTCTTTGAAGACGGAGAAAAAGGCTACAAGGCCTTTTTGAAAGGAAAATATGATCTGTGTGTGCTCGATGTCATGATGCCTAAGAAAGACGGCTTCACGCTTGCCCAGGAAATCAGGAACGTGAACGGCGAGGTGCCAATCATCTTCCTGACAGCCAAAACACTGAAGGACGACATACTGGAAGGCTTCAAACTCGGCGCGGACGATTACATCACGAAACCCTTCTCGATGGAGGAGCTTGTGGTGCGCATCGATGCCATCCTTCGCCGCGTGAAAGGCAAGAAAGACCGCGAGGTGACAATGTTCCGCATCGGAAAATTCACGTTCGACACCCAAAAGCAGGTGCTCGTTTCGGAAGACTCGACACAGAAACTGACCACCAAGGAATCGGAACTTCTCGCACTTCTCTGCACACACATCAACGACATATTGGAGCGTAACTATGCTCTCAAGGCCATCTGGGTGGACGACAATTATTTCAACGCCCGGTCGATGGATGTATACATCACCAAGCTGAGGAAACTCCTGAAGGGGGATCCGGCCATCGAGATCATCAACATCCACGGCAAAGGCTACAAACTGATAGCACCGCAACCTACCGACGCATAAGATCCTCTAACCCAGAATCAAACAATCCTAACCATCCACCCCGGCTTCATGAAAATATTATATGGAATCTACCAATGGCTGATTCTCGCACCGATTTTCGGATTGGCCACAATCTTGACATCAGTGGTGACCGTGGCAGGCTGCGCGTGCAGCCGTGGACGCCGGGCATCAGACTTCTGGAGTTACTGGCCGGCACACTATTGGAGCAGATTCTGCTGCGTGCTTGCCGGGGTGAGGGTGACGGTGAAGGGGCGTGAGAACATCTGCAAAGACCGCTCCTACGTCTTCACCGCCAATCATCAGGGAGCCTTCGACATCTGGTCGGTGTATGGCTATCTAAACCACAACTTCAAATGGCTGATGAAAAAGGAACTTGAATCGATGCCATTTGCAGGATGGGCTTGCCGCAAGGCCGGACAGGTCTTCGTGGACGACAGCAGCATGTCGGGCATCAGGACCACAATCCAGGAAGCGGAGAAAAACCTGAAAGACGGCATGTCGCTGGTGATCTTCCCCGAAGGAAGCCGCTCATGGGATGGAAAAATGATACCATTCAAGCGCGGCGCATTCATGCTGGCGGCAGAATTCCGCCTGCCAGTGGTGCCGATCACCATTGACGGCAGTTTCAAGGCTATGCCCCGCTTCTCCTACAATATCCGCCCGACGCGTATCACCATCACCATCCACAAACCGATAGAGCCGGGCGAAGGGGGATTCAACACCAAGCAGCTGATGAAGCAATGCCGCGACGCAATAGAGTCTGCTCTTCCGGAAGAAGACAAAGGCATCTCCTCAGAAGAAAGAAAACCAAAAGAATGATCACTATGGAAACAAAATTCATACAATATATCACCGACAACACCGCCGCCAAGAAAGTGGAAGACCAGGTGCGCGATGTGCTCGGAGCCGGTTGCGGCTGGATCGTGGTCGACACGAAAGGCATCACCGACGAGAGGATAAGAGAGATAGTGGAGGCAATCATGCCGCTCTGCCTCGAGAAGGAAGCATTCCTGCTTCTGCGCGACAAAGTGGAACTTGCCCGCGACATCAATGTGGGCGGAGTGCTTCTGAGTCTTGACGGAGATGAATTTCCGTCGCATGCCCGTTCGCGCCTCGGCGCGGCCGCAGTGATCGGAGTGGAGGTAAACACCACCGACAAGATCGCGGCTCTCAAAGGGCTCGACGTAGACTACGCAGTGCTCACACCTTTCAAGAACAATGACGGCGAGGGCGCCGCGCTCGGAATCGACGGCATAAAGAAACTGTGCGACTACATGATTTCGGAAGAAATCGAGCAACCGCGAGTGGCTGCCGGCGGCGTGATGGCCTCTGATGCCGATGCCCTCATGAAAACCGGATGCAACGGAGTGGCTACATCTGACGAGAAAGCATTCACCGCATAAGACCACCTCTCTCCCACCTTCCTTATATCTTAACCAAGCAGCCGACGGCGAAACGCCGGCAAGCTGCACAAATCAACATCTTACAACTATGATTACACAACCAAAACTTCCCTATTCACCCGATGCGCTCGCTCCCTATATCTCGGAGCGCACGGTGAGCCTGCATTTCGGAAAACACACCAAGGCTTATTTCGACACCACCAACGCCCTGATAGCCGGGACGGAATATGAAGACATGGAGCTTGACGAGATAGTGAGGAAAAGTAGCGGCATCCTCTTCAACAACGCCTCGCAGGCCTGGAACCATATCTTCTATTTCTTCACATTCAACGCAGAGGCAGTGCATGAGCCGGAAGGGCATTTTCTCGACAAAGTGAAGGAAAGTTTCGAAACAGTCGACAACCTTAAGGAAGCGATGAAAGAAGCGGGCAAGACCCTATTTGGCTCCGGATGGGTATGGCTCTCTTCCGACGCCGACGGCAAACTCCTCATCACCCAGGGCAAGAATGCGGAGTCGCCTTTGAAAGACGGACTCTACCCTCTTCTCTGCATCGACGTCTGGGAACATGCCTACTATCTCGACTACGAGAACCGACGGGTGGACTACATCGACGCCCAGTGGAACTTGATAGACTGGAAGATTGTGGCACAACGCTTCGACGACATTTTCGAAGACTTCTAAATATTCCGGCCCTGCTCCCCACAAAGGAACAGGGCCTGTTTCTTTCCCAACGCCATGAACGAATAGTCAGTAAAGTGGCGTCAAGGGAGAAAATTCTGGAATCGGGAGATAAAAGCGGGGGATTGAGGGAGTCTACAATAAAATTGGCTCAAATTTGTTATAATAGAAGTGGTATCGCCGTCATACGTTACCTGCAGGAAGAAAACAAATCAAAATCAAGCCGATAACAAATATCTCAGAGATAATAATATCCGCCATATAAGACAATAAAGGCCACGATATCAAGGAAATAGACCTTTCCAAAATTGCTAATTTAAATTATTACGCCAATGAATAAAATTATATCTGCCTGCAACGTATTATCAATATTTCTGCTTATCGTTATCACAATATTAAGTGTGATGATTTACATATCCAACGATGTTGTACCCACACATTGGGCACTAAATGGTCATATCGACAGTTATGGTAAATCTTACAGTGTATTCCTCGATTTGTTCATAACTATGATAATGTGTTTTCTTTTATTATTTTTTGAAAAGCATCCACACTTATGCAACTTACCTTGGACTTTTTCTAAATACAAAGATTGTGCATTGTTATTTGTTCAATTAAATTTATCTATAATTAATCTATTGGTTATGATAT
>JAUNFY010000061.1:0-13421 GCA_030524805.1 Bacteroidales bacterium
AACCCGAGTCTCCACCGTGAGAGGGTGGCGTGCTAACCGCTACACTAATCGGCCTTTTTAAGTCATGATCGCTGAGCCATCATGACTCTGATTTTTTTGACGATGCAAAATTAGTAATAAATTTTGGATTGTGCAAATTTTTTCGAAAAAAATTCAAACTTTTTTAAATTTATCCCTCAAATGCGATCGGGAGAGTGTTGAAATCACTCAGCAGCGGCTTCCTCAGCGGGCTGTTCTGCTGCTTCTGCCTCAGCGGCTTCCTTAGCGGCAGCCTCCTGAGCGGCGAGGATTTCAGCTTTCTTCTTGGCTACGGCCTCACCCTTAGCCTTGTTCTGTGCCATTTCGGCTTCCAGACGCGCTTTAGCGTCTTCTGCTGCCTTGGCATCTTTCTTTGCCTGGAATGCGTCGGCCACTTTGGTGCGGTCTGCCTTCCATGCGTCGAAACGCTTCTGTGCCTCTTCTTCAGTGAAAGCTCCCTTCTTCACGCCTCCGCGGAGGTGCTTCATAAGCATTACGCCTTCTTTGGAGAGGATGCTGCGCACTGTATCTGTAGGGAGCGCTCCCACTTCTACCCAATACAAAGCACGGTCGAAGTCTAAACTTATTGTAGCAGGATTAGTGTTCGGATTATAGGAACCTATCCTTTCAATAAATTTACCATCACGTGGTGCCCTGCTATCGGCGACTACAATAGGATAATAAGCGTAGCCTTTACGGCCATGACGCTGCAATCTGATTTTTGTTGCCATAAAACTTGCCGGTTTATTGATATTGAGATTAATTTATTTTGCCTGCGGAAAGGGCATCCGGCTGAACGCCCTTCCCACAAGCGGATGCAAAGTTACTGCTTTTTATTGAAACACGCAACTTTTTCGAACATTTTTTCAGAAAAAAATCAGAGGAGATTCAATTTCACGGTGAAATGACGCATCAGTTCGGCCTCCCACTTGATGCTCACGCCGCGGGTGATCTCATGGCGTCGGTCGTAGACATTCTTCAGTGCGGCCGCAATCACGTTCATGTGGTTGTCGGTATAAGTGCGGCGGCAGATGCAGAGGCGCAGGAAGTCGTTGCCGTTGAAACGGTTTTCGCGGGTCACGGGATCGCGGTCGGCGAGCAGATAGCCGATTTCGCAGCCACGCACTCCGGCTTCAAGATACAACTCGATGCCGAGACGCACACCGGGGAACTCTTCCTTGGGCACATTGTCGAGCACCTTATCGGCGTCGATGAAGAGGGCGTGGCCGCCGACGGGACGCTGATAGGGTATGCCGTATTCATCAAGCTTGGCGGCAAGATATTCCACCTGGCGGATACGGGTCTGGAGCATGTCGAATTCGGTATTCTCGTCAAGGCCTACGGCAAGGGCTGCCATGTCGCGGCCGTTCATGCCGCCGTAGGTAAGGAATCCCTCGAAAGGAATGAGGAAACGCTTCGCACCCTCATAGATATCTTCCCAACGGGTGGCGATGAAGCCGCCCATATTCACGAGGCCGTCTTTCTTCGACGACATTGTCATGCCGTCGGCGAGGCTGAACATCTCGCGCGATATTTCCTTTATGGTAGCGTCCTTGAATTCCGGCTCGCGCACCTTTATAAAATAAGCGTTCTCGGCGAAGCGGGCGCTGTCGAAGAAGACGCGTTTGCCATATTTGTCGGCCACTGCGCGCACCTCGCGGAGGTTCTGCATCGATACGGGCTGACCGCCGGCCGTGTTGTTGGTGATGGTGACGATGATGAAGGGCACCTTGTCGGCATTCTCCGCAAGCACCTTCTCAAGCTTTGCGATGTCTACGTTACCCTTGAAAGGCACTTCGAGCTGAGTATCCTTTGCCTCGTCGACAGTGCAGTCTACCGCGAAAGCCTTGCGGGCTTCGATATGGCCCTTTGTGGTGTCGAAATGGGAGTTGCCGGGAATGATGTCGCCCTCCTTCACGAGATGGGAGAACAATACATTCTCCGCAGCGCGTCCCTGATGGGTGGGGAGCACATACTCGAAGCCGGTGATTCTGGTGATGGTGTCCTTGAGCTCGTAGAAGCTGCGTGCGCCGGCGTAAGACTCGTCGCCGGTCATCATGGCGGCCCACTGGCGGTCGCTCATCGCGCCGGTGCCGGAGTCGGTAAGGCAGTCGATATATACATAGTCGCTTTTGAGCATGAATACGTTGTAGTCGACTTCTTCGAGCCACTTCTCACGCTCCTCGCGGGTGCTCTTCCTGATGGGTTCCACCATCTTGATTTTCCATGATTCTGCAAAGGGGAGTTCCATGATATTTGCAAGATTTAGAGTTAATGATTACGATTGACGCAAAATTAACAACAAAATCCGTAATATGCAAATAATATACGATAAATATTCCCGCCCTTTCTTAAATATTCCCGCAATATCCCCGCAATACCCCCCCCGCAATATTCCAGCGATACCTCGCAATATTTCCGGGTGTTCCCAAAACGACATAAAAAAAAGGCTTCCCGTTGTTCGGAAAGCCATGAGGTTCCAAGCGGATTCGAACCGCTGTGAACGGTTTTGCAGACCGGTACCTAACCACTCGGACATGGAACCATTTGCATTACCATGAGGGGTTATCCCTCTTTTGCGATGCAAAGTTAATACATTTTTTTCAATCCCACAAATTTTTCGCTAATTTTTTCACTTTCCACGTTAAAAAAGTATTGCCTACGCAAGACAAGACCTGACCCATCGGCGGCAAAAGCCACCTGCCACGACCATCTTTATTCAGCACATCGCATTGGCATGCAACTCCTTATATCGACTTGCCGTAACGGGCATAAATCTCAACCGCGAGTTTGTTGGCTTTCTCCACATCTGCCGGGTTATCAGGGTCCACGCCATACTTGCTGAGCTTCGGGATGACGATGGGAGTGCCCGGACGAATCTTGTCGGGATGCCCTATATTGCCCTTGTTCTCCTCATATATATAAGGCCAGAACTTGTTGCTGCCATAGTGGGCCTTTGCCATGGTGGTGAGATATCTCGTTTTTCCTATCGTGTCGTACACCACGGCATCCGACGGAGCGGTCGGCACCTGCTCGGCTGCGGACATATCCCCTGCCCCATCATCCGGCAAGGAGTCGGCAACAGCAGCGGCATCGCTCAGGTCGATATCACCGGAGGACAATTCTTCAGCATCATCTCCGCCGAAGTCGGCAAGGGCCACATCTTCATTGCCGGCTTCCCTGAACACAGGTTTTGTCGCCACCGACCATATTATAAAGGTGATTACTACTGCCGCCACAGCACAGGCAGCTCCGATAAGGAGCGATTTCGACCATCGACTTTTGGACGCGGCCACGTATTCGCGATAGGAACCGCGATGACGTGAATCGCTTCCTTTTCCGAAGTTTCCTTCTTCGATGATGAATTCATCATCAGCTTCATCATATCTTTCATCACTGACGGCTACCTCACGGCCACATGCAGCATCATCTGTCGACGAAGACGCTTCTTCAGCCCCCACGTTGGAGATATTTTCCGGATCTTCATCTATGTCTTCATCTTCATTCGACTGACCCGTGTCTTCCTTAGACTCATCGGCGTCAACCCCGGTAGCGCGCCGATCTCCGAGCGGCGCACAGATAACCGCTTCATCAGAATCAAACCCGGTTCCATCCGAGACAGTTTCGATTTCATCTGAAATAACGCCGGTTTCATCCGGCATTTCTTGACTGGCTACGGGAGCAACAGGAGCGGCGGGCATATCCGTGCCGTCGAAAAGAGGAACATCATCGGGAGAAACAGCAAGCGCAATTTCTTCCGAATCCACATCCACCTCGATATCATCACCGTCCACAATACCGGAAATATCGACATCATCGCCGATCTCGACAGCTGAGAATGCCTGGAAGGGGGCGTTGACAGCCTCCGCCAGATCCTTGGCCGGCGTGAACACCACCTTCGAATGTCCGGAAATCTCCATAGGCTGGCCTGTGGTGACATCCACACTCTTGCGGGGTTCAACCTTGATCAGGCGGAATGTTCCCAGACCTTTCACCTTCACGCTCCCACCCGTCTCAAGTTGCTCTGCAATGAGGGCGAAGAACTCGCGGAGGAAATCTTCTGAAAAACGTTTTGAACGTCCGGATTTATCAGCCACAAGCGATGCCAGACGTTGAAAAGTAATCTTATTGTTCATTGTTGCGTACTTTCTGCTTGAGTAAGGAAGATGGTTTGAACGATAGTGTTATCTTTGGAGGGATCAGCATTCTTTTGCCCGACGCGGGATGCACCGAGATCCTTTCATTTTTCTTACGGGGTTCGAAATTGCCGAAACCCGGGAAAGTCACGGTGTCCCCCTCGAGCGCACAGTCAGTGATAACCTCCGACAATGAGGCCACCATTTCCGCGGTCTCCTCCTTGTCGGCGTTTATCCTTTTGCCTAATGTGTCGATGAAAGTCTTATAATCCATATATGATAATCAATGTTGAATGTCGAATTTTGAATGTTGACTTTAAAATGTCGAATTTTGAATGTTGAATCGGGTGTTCGGAATCAATTCATTATTTTTCTGGATGAATCCTTGTCCCTGACTATGTAGACGCCCTTTGGGCAACGAATCAAGAAGAGAAGCCGCGCCATCGCCCGAGCCTACCCGCCTGCCGCTTACATCATATATCCCTTGTCCGCCGACGGATGAAGCCTCCGTCGTCCCCACCGCTTCAGTCTTGCCATAGTCATAACAAACCGGGATGACGAGATAACGTGAGCCGGATATCTGACGCAATTCGGCTTCCATCACATCCTCGCCATCCGGGTCGGCAATCACCACCTTCTCAGGAACCGCGCCGTTCACTTCAACAGCAAACGTAAGCCGGCTCCGAAGCATCAAGGCCGTATCCGCCACCACAGTGAGCGTCCTGCTGTCATTTTCGAAGGAATAACTGTAGTCGGCATTCAGCCGATCAAGCCAGAAATCCCCGTAATCCTCAAAATTGTATAGCCCCACTTCAGCAGCGTCAAGCATGTCGACGAGGCGCTTCTGCAAAGTCATCTTCCACTCCCTGTTGGGGTGAACGAGCAATATGGCGGAGGCATAATTGCCACGCAATTTCTGCATGGCTGCATACCACTCGTCGGGCGCGGGATGCGAATCCCACGAATCGTCGTTGAGCGGAGGCACCCCTTCCTTGTTATTGTAGACGTCGGATATGTGGAGCTGCATGGTCAGCACATCCGACAACTCTCCTTCCCATTTATTTTCCATCCGGCCGAAGAAAGGGAATTCGGATAGCAGGTCGCCTCCGGTGTAGCACGAATGGAAAGCATAATCCCCTTCCTCGAGCATCATCGGCATATCTTTGTTGACGCAAAGATGCCCCGACCTGAAGGAACGCACCTTATTGCCAAGGTCCGCTTCCAGTATCTGCTTTGAAAGTACCAATTCCGCCCATGTCGAGGCGCCGCGGCTCACGCCATCCTCGCATGTGGCACGGAAAGCATATTCATCCCTTCCTACCACATCCACGTTGTCGGTCTTGTTGAAATCCGGAAAATGACAGATGGAATGGCTGCCGACAGTGTGGCCGGCTTCGAGCAGAGCGGCTGAAAGCGGGATGGTCTCGTCGTTGTAGAAATCCGAGAGATAGGAGTGTCCGAAATTCTTCTTGTCGCTGAAATAATGCACTGTGAGGAAATAATGCCCCTTCATGCCGAGCGACTGTTCATAATCCGACATGAAGTGCATCGCATCGTAGGCGGTGCGGCTGTCGCAATCATGCGTGGGCACCAACAGCTGAGTATAACCCGCGGGAACAGTGAATTTCCAGACCGACAATTCATGAGTGGAGGCATAGATGCTGCGCAGGAACAGTGGCCAGACATCCGACGAGGGCTCGAATCCATTGTTGTATTGGCGGGAGGCATTGAGGTCGCGGTTGAGCTGGTTGCGCTGCACCACATCGCGCCATGCCATCTGCACCAGATAAGCGCGGCCGTTGCCATATAGATTGCGCACCACGGCCGCCTCTCCTGAGTCGAACCGGGCAAGCACATCGGCACTTCCGGCTGCAAGACCAAACGATTTCACATCGCCGATGGAAGTGGCACGCTCGTTTTCCTCATCTATATATTCAAGTTCCGGAATGGAAAAGAAATCCGGATTCCAGTTTATCAGACGCCTTCCACTTCCCCTCACACCCGACTGGGCCGACACCACGCCGAATAGAGAATCGACTATGGCTGAAGACTCGGAATCAACCGAACGGAGAGCGGGCGCGAGAAGCACTCCCCCTCCGCCTACCCAATCGCTTATCTCCGACCACTCTTCGGGAGAAAATGAAAATTTGCTGATACAGTTGGATATCAGCACCATATCCTGATCGAGAGCCAGATCCAGGCTGTCGGTAACGATATAATCGTAGCCGGCGATGTCGCACATATAAGTCGCTGAGTAAACGGAACGCGACCAATCGCCGGACTTCTCCGACTCATGATTGCGCGATGACGTGTCGAGCACTGCGATAGCTGCCACTGCCTCAAGACACGACGCACACAATAACATCAACGATGCGATGGATCTGAATATCGACATAAGCTAAATAATTTCAGACTGTTTCTACTTTATTATATCTGTTTTTCACAATCAGATTCTTGGTTTTGATCCGGGCGCCGCTGCTTGAGTCCTTTTTCAGACGCGAGCATACTCCTGACAGGGAGATGGAAGACATGCTCGAGGCATCTGCGTCGATTTCGTCGCATTTGAGGTTTTCTACTGTGATTGTGGCTGTGCTTGAGGCATCTGCCTCTATCTCTTTGCCCCGCATACCCTTCACCTTGACCGAGGCGGAACTTGAAGCGGACACGTCGAGCGAACCGGTAAGGTTGTCGATGTTCACACTCGAAGCGCTGCTCGCATCGATATCGACCGAAGCGTTGAGTTCGGAAATACGGATATGGGAAGCACTGCTGACCTCGACATCAAGCGATGAGCAGGTGAGATTCTTGGCCTTGAAACCGCTTGCGCTCGACATGTCAAGCTTCAGACGACCGTCGACATTGAAGTTGTCGGAGAGTGCGAGAGTGGCGGCTGAACTCAGATCCACTTTCGTGAGCGTGGGGGATGACACCCTCACTATGGCCTTCACGCCATTGTTGTGTATCACATTATTTGATTCGAAATAGCACTTCAGCGTGCCGTCTTTTACCTCAACCTTGATGTATGGTTCAAGTTCCTGATCCACGCTGATATCGGCCTCATGGGTGTTTCCCTTTTGGGTGAGCACCACGCTGATGCCCTGCGAAGCTTTCACAGCATTGAAGTCTGCGATTTTCACTTTTTTGGAAACCATCTCCTTTGTCCTCGAATCAGAATTACCCGAATCATTGATATGGACCGCGACGCTGCATGATGCTGAAAAAGGCACGACCATCGCGAATACTAACAGATACGCTAAAACTAATTTCCTATTCATCTGATTGCTTGTTTAGATTGATAACTGAGATGAAAAAAATACGGAAGACACCTCTGCCTGACCATTGATTCACCTAAACTGCAAAAATAGTAAAAAAAACTATAAATACCAAATTAAATTCAACTTCCGCCATCGAAAAAGACAAAAATGACAAAACAATAAAGAAATCCGGCTACGAAAGTAAAAAAACAGAACTAAAAATTAACGGATATTGAAAGAATTTTATTAACTTTGCGAGGAAAAGTGCAAAAGGTGCACTTTCCGGCGTTAAGGAATCAAGACCCCATCTCATAAAAAAGGAACTCTTATTAAAGCAACAACTCAAAATAAAAGACTTAATCAAATGAAAAAAAGTCCTCTTCAGAGAGTACGCGCTGAATATCAGCCGAAACTCCCTAAAGCACTGCAGGGTGCAGTGAAACTTGAGGTCGGCGCCCCGACTGAATCTGTGGCCGACCAGGAAGAAATCAAGAACCTCTTTCCCAACACCTACGGACTTCCGATCCTGGAATTCAAACCGGCAGAAAAAGCCGAACGCGTGGAAGAACCCTTCAACGTCGGCATCATCCTCTCCGGCGGTCAGGCGCCCGGCGGCCACAACGTGGTGAGCGGCATTTTCGACGCGCTGAAGAAGCTCAACAAGGAAAACAGGCTCTACGGCTTCCTCATGGGCCCTGCCGGTTTCATCAACCACCAGTATATGGAACTCACCGAGGGCTACATCAAAGACTACCGCAACACCGGCGGCTTTGACATCATCGGCTCCGGACGTACCAAACTCGAGACTCCCGACCAGTTCGACTCAGGTCTGAAGATTCTGAAAGAACTCAACATCAAGGCTCTCGTGATCATCGGCGGCGACGACTCCAACACCAACGCATGCGTCCTCGCCGAATACTACAAGGCTAAAGGCGCCGACGTGCAGGTGATCGGTGTGCCCAAGACCATCGACGGCGACCTCAAGAACAAATGGATCGAGACTTCTTTCGGTTTCGACACCGCTTGCAAGGTATATTCCGAAGTTATCGGCAACATTCAGCGCGACTGCAACTCCGCTAAGAAATACTATCACTTCATCAAGCTCATGGGACGCTCGGCAAGCCACATCGCCCTCGAATGCGCCCTCGAGACCCAGCCCAACTACTGCCTCATCTCCGAAGAGGTGCAGGCTAAGAGAATGACTCTCGACAACATCGTCAACTGCCTCTGCTACATGATCGTGGAGCGTGCGAAGATGGGCTGGAACTTCGGTACTGTCCTCGTGCCGGAAGGTCTCATCGAGTTCATCCCCTCCATGAAGGTGCTCATCCAGCAGCTCAACGACATCCTCGCTGCCCACACTGAGGAACTCGAGGTGCTCAACGAAAACGAGAAACTGGAGAGAATAGCAAGCTATCTCGAGCCTACCGAGGCCGAACTCTTCCTGTCGCTTCCCAAGAGCATCGCGCTGCAGCTGAGCCTCGACCGCGACAGCCACGGCAACGTGCAGGTTTCACTCATCGACACCGAGATACTGCTTGCCGAAATGGTGGGCAAACGCCTCGCTCAGCTCGCCGAGCAGGGCGAATACAGCGGCAAGTTCGCCACTCAGCACCACTTCTTCGGATATGAAGGACGCTGCGCCGACCCGACAAACTTCGATGCCGACTACTGCTACGCGCTCGGCTACAACGCCACAATGCTCATCAACAGCGGCGTGACAGGCTACATGAGCTCCGTAAGGAACCTCACCGACAAGACCGAAAACTGGATCGCCGGCGGCATACCCATCACCATGATGATGAATATGGAGAAACGTGCCGGCCACATGAAACCCGTCATCCAGAAGGCTCTCGTCGACCTCAAGGGCAAGCCCTATCTCAAATATGCCTCCATGCGCGAGACCCTGATGCTCAACACCCTGTATCAGTATCCCGGCCCGATCCAGTATTTCGGCCCCTCGGAGGTATGCGATCGCCCCTCGATGACTCTTCTTCTCGAACACGACAAAGAGATCTAAGGCATGGCAAACACCAAAACAGTATTGAGCGACAAGGCATGGGCCAGGTGGACAGCACTTCTGCTGCTCGCCATGGCCATGTTCTGCAGCTACATATTCATGGACGTGATGTCGCCCATCAAGAATCTGGTGCAGAGCCAGCTCGGATGGGACAACACGGCTTTCGGCACGATGCAGGGCAGCGAGACATTCCTCAATGTCTTCATCTTCTTCCTCATCTTCGCCGGCATCATCCTCGACAAGATGGGAGTGCGCTTCACAGCGCTCCTCTCGGGAGCGGTGATGCTCATCGGCGCCTCCATCAACTGGTATGCAGTCACAGAATCGTTTGCCGGCAGTTCGCTTGAGGTTTGGTTTACCGAGCACCTCAACTATATCCCTATCTTCGACGAACTCGGAGTGTCGCCCTTCTACGAGGGCATGCCCGCCTCGGCCAAGCTTTCGGCCATCGGATTCATGATCTTCGGATGCGGAGTCGAGATGGCCGGCATCACTGTGAGCCGTGGCATCGTGAAGTGGTTTAAGGGTCGCGAGATGGCTCTCGCCATGGGTAGCGAGATGGCTCTCGCCCGCCTCGGTGTGGCAACCTGCATGATCTTCTCTCCCCTCTTCGCCTACATCGGCGAGACTCCGAAAGTGAGCAATTCGCTGGCTTTCGGCGTAGTGCTCCTGATGATAGCGCTCATCATGTTTATCGTCTACTTCTTCATGGACCGCAAGCTCGACTCGCAGACCCATGCCGAAGAAGAGAAAGACGATCCGTTCAGGCTCAGCGACCTCGGTCAGATTCTGCGCAGCAGCGGTTTCTGGCTCGTTTCCTTCCTTTGCGTGCTTTACTATTCAGCAATTTTCCCCTTCCAGAAATATGCCGTCAACATGCTTCAGTGCAACATCGATTTCGTTGCCCCGGCCGAAGGCAGTTTCTGGGCATCCGACACGGTGACGGTGGTGCAATACATCGTCATGCTCGTGGCGGCAGCTTCCGCTTTCGTCAGCAACTTCTCGTCGAAGAAGAGCATGAAGGCCGGTATGCTCATGCTTGCCGTTGTCGCTCTTGTGGTATATTGCTGGATGGGCTACATGTGCCAGACCGCGTCGTCGATCTTCGCGGTGTTCCCGCTTCTCGCGGTGGCCATCACCCCGATTCTCGGCAAATATGTCGACCATAAGGGCAAAGCGGCATCAATGCTCGTCTTCGGAGCGTTGCTGCTCATCGTTTGCCACCTCACGTTTGCTTTCATCCTGCCGCTCTTCAAGGGCAATGCAGTGGGAGGAGTGATTGTGGCCTACGTCACCATCCTCGTGCTCGGCGCATCGTTCTCGCTCGTTCCGGCGTCGCTTTGGCCGTCGGTGCCCAAGCTCGTCGATGCCAAGATCATCGGTTCGGCCTACGCCCTGATATTCTGGATCCAGAACATCGGCCTCTGGCTCTTCCCGCTGCTCATCGGCAAGGTGCTCGACAACACCAACCCCGCTATTGCCGAAGGCCTCGCCAACGGCACTCTCACCGAGGCTCAGGCCGCTGTGAGCTACAACTACACATGGCCGCTGGTGATGCTGGCGTGCCTCGGTGTGGCTGCCTTGCTCATCGGCATCTGGCTCAAGGTGATCGACAGAAAGCAGAACCTCGGTCTTGAATTGCCCAACATTCAGAGCAATGCCAAGGAAGTAGAGGAATCCGAAGTGATTGCAGCTGAAGAATAATCGATATCCGCTATCCCCAATATGCAGGCGGGTGTGTCGCAACGACACACCCGCCTAATTCATTTCTGTGGCAGACGGAACTGCCATGGATTCCCTGCACTCCTTTGAATTCCGAGACATTCGGAGCCTCAATGTCTTTACTGTATTGACTGTCACTATTAACTGTCACTTTCCGC
The DNA here is from genome assembly GCA_030524805.1 of Bacteroidales bacterium. Classification (GTDB taxonomy): domain Bacteria; phylum Bacteroidota; class Bacteroidia; order Bacteroidales; family Muribaculaceae; genus Lepagella. Next base: position 11,309 of record JAUNFY010000061.1, read on the forward strand.
TACGGCTCAATTCAAAACCGGTGGCGGAGAGCCATGATCCTTCCCAACTGCTGTCGGGCGCCACTGTCGTGACTCCGTAGTTGAGCACGCTGTCCGCGCCTACTGTGATGTTGTCGATTCTCACCTCGCTCCAGCCATAACCCTCGTCATCGTTGGTGGAGGCTATTTTCTTCAGATAATCCCTGTCGGGACGCAACCCGAGCGAATCGGCGGCGAGAGCCAGGCGCGCGTCGTTCCATATATCGCCCCCTTTGTTGCCGCAGGCGGGAATGTCGGCAAACTGTATGTTTCCTTTCCCATCGGTGGCATAGATTCTCGCGCCGGTGCCGTTGGCGCGCACAGCCGCTTTCAGAGTGTAGGTTCCGGGAGCGACTTTCAGATTTCGCACCACTTCATATTCCATCCAGTCGGCGGAATTGTCGCGTTTGGCGTCGAGATAACGCATGCTGTCGTTGCCCGAATAGTGCTCTCCCTTTCTGAAATATTTACCGTTCAGACCTTTGCTGCGGGTGAGCGTCCAGCCTCCGTCGCTGAGATAATCCGACTGACGGCGCGTTTCCTCCTCCTCATATTTGCGTTGGCTCTCCTCACGCTGAGCCTGCCATGGGCCGACGAAATGGATGTTAAAGTTGCTCACGATGCGGATAGATGTCGTTATGCACACCACGAAAGCTATCAGCCCCACGATGCAGAAAACTACCCTCAATATGCTGTTGAGCGGCTTCGCCTTGCCAAGGAAATGGAGAGTGGTGTGGATGATGGAATAGAGCAGCACGATGAGAAACACGAGCGCGCTCACGCAGCAGGTGACTATGAGCCAAAGGGAATTGCTGTCGAGAACCATGATTATCGGATTGTTGCTACCCATCACGTTGCGCAAGTCGCTCCAGGGCGCGGCAAATGCGCAGATGATTGCGACAATCAACGCGAAGACAAGGAGCGAGCATAATCCGGCAAGAATCACGCCGATGGCATAGCCACACCCTTTAAGCGTCGACCATGCCCTGCGCGTGAAATTGTTGTCGATCGACAATTCGCTCGTGTGCGCGAGCAATTCACGCGACGATTTGAGAAATTCATTACATAGGTTTGTGATGTTAACCGGTTTCCCTTTCATCCGCAGCCTCTCGGCGGGAGTGCTCGCAAGGGGCAGACAGATCCAGAGAAGTAGATAGACAGCGGCCACGATGCCATACGACGGAATGAGCAGGATAATAAAGAGCAATCTGAGCCACAACGGATTGATGCCGAAATAGCAACCTAAGCCTGAGCATACGCCGGCAATGACGCTATGTTCGGGATTTCTATACAGACGACGTTTCGGATGCTCCGCGCCTCTGTCCTCTTCCGAAGCGGCATCCTCGGGCATTCCGCAGGAGGTGTCCTCATAGTCGGAGGTCATTTCCTCAGGGTTTCCGATACGGCGGATTATGTCGTTGACGTGATCTATGCTTATTGCCTCCACTCCTGAGGATGTGAGTTCCGACATGAGTTCGGCTGCACGCCCTTCTATGTCGTCGGCAATCTCCTTGCCGTCGGGTTGACGCGAGAAATATTCTCGCATGTTGGCTATATATGCGTTGAGCACGGCGTATGCGTCCTCGTCCATCCGGTAGAGCGAACCGAAAATATTTACTGTAATGTTTCTTTTCATGATTTCGATAATGAAGTTGTTTTTGAATTGTTTACGACTTACTATTACCCGGCATCAGTCCTCAGCCCTCTCCCCCGAAGGAAGAGGCGTGAATGATGCTGACTGAATTTGCGATGTCGTTCCACACCTCGTCGAGCTGACTGAGGAATGTTTCCCCCTCGGCGGTGAGGGAATAATACTTTCTGGGCGGACCTTGGGTAGACTCTCTCCATTCATAGCACAGCAGCCCGTCTTTCTTCAGGCGTGTCAGCAATGGATAGAGAGTGCCTTCCACTACAATCAGGTCCGCCTTCTTCAGATGCGAGATGATGTCGCTCGTGTAGCATGCTTTTTTGCGCAACAAAAGCATCACACAGTATTCGAGCATCCCCTTTCGCATCTGCGATTTGGCATTTTCAATGTTCATTGTCTTTTCTCTTTTTATGATTGCACCTTTTAGGATTTTCTTTTTAAGTTTGC
>JAUNFY010000061.1:13431-17780 GCA_030524805.1 Bacteroidales bacterium
TAGGATTATTCCTTTTAGGGTTACTCCTATTGGGGTTACTCTTATAGGGATTGTATTTTTATAATCACACCGCAAAATTAGCAAAAAAATTAGTACTATGCAATACATAGTACTAAAAAATAAATATTAATTTTACACAAAATTCAAAACCGAATGATATTCAGACAAAAAGAGGCGGGCATGCCGCCCCGGCATACCCGCTTGTGCTTGTCATGGACCATGCGACCCGATCCGTCAAACAAGCCTTATAATTTGAAGTTAGTGTCAGTCGAAGACGTTATATCAGTCGTAAACGTTGTGTCAGTTGCAGACGTTTTGTCAGTCGTAGAAGTTGCGTATCTTACGCTTAACGTTGAAGTTAAAAAGGTAGGATACGCGTATGTTTAGTGCGAACAGTGCGGGATAATCGCGCAGAAGCATGAGGCGGAACCATTGTTTGGGCGAAAGGCTCGTCTTGTCGGGCAGCGGCGTCTTGAGCAGCATCTCACGTATCATGCCTATACCCTCTTTTCTTTGCCGCCAGTCTTTCTCATGGCGCACAAGGGTTTTGCTCGCATTTATCGCTGCCTTGGTGAATGCCTTTATCTGGCGGTTGCGGTCGCCGTGCGTGGTCATGACTTCGCTGAAGAGAATCAAGCGCTCGCCATACGACCTGACGTAGTCGCAGATGTTTTTGGCAGTGTTGGCATGCACGATGCTTCCCTTGCGCATCCGGTAATGATAGAGAGGTGTGGTGTCGAGCACCATCCGCTCCACATTGTGAAGCCAGCGGCCATATACATATATATATCCTCAAAATTCCGCCCAGTGGGGAAGCCGCAGGAGATCACCTTGCGCCGGTGGAGCTTGTTCCATACGTAGTCGCGCAGACGGGAGGTGCCAATCTCCATCATCGCCGTTTTCCTGTCGATTACGCTCACTTCCGTTTCAGCAGGTTTGTCAGGTTCGATTCCGGCAAATTCGAGCATGAATCCCACTTGCGCTATGTCGGCGTCGTGGGTCTTTATCAGGTGGAGCAGATGCCCGAACATCTCGGGCTCGCACCAGTCGTCGGGATCGGTAAAACCGATGAACTCCCCTCTGGCAATTTCGAGGGCCGCGTTCCGGGCGCTCGATACGCCTCCGTTTTCCTTGTGAATCACTATGAAACGGGAATCAGCTTGCGAATATGAGTCGCAGATCGATGCCGACGAGTCGGTGCTGCCGTCGTCGACGAGGATGCACTCCCAGTTGCGGAAAGTCTGTGCCTTGATTGAGTCGAGACACTGACAGAGATATTTTTCTACATTGTAAACAGGAACGATAATGCTGATCTCAGGATTAGTCATTTCTATTCTTTGTGCTTGATTCGCTGTTTGCGAGGTGGATTATATGATGATTGCATGGCAGAAGACGTGACGCCCTCTTATTATATAAACCAATGAAAAGTGAAATCTTGCATCACTTCCACGAAAAAAATCACTTTTTTTTGCAACCCTCTCATATACACGACGCCGCCACACTCCGAAAGTACTACTCCGCCTCTCTTATTTTTACCGGCCGACCTTTCTCTTCTTTTAACTGCAAACTGTATGTCGCACACTGCAGGAAAACCACCCTGCCGGCAAAAAAAGACTCAAAGTCCCCCTTACAGCCATGGGGCTACTACCTCCGGGCTGAGCGCACGGAACTCGATTCATATTGCTGTCAAACCAACCTCAAAGCTTAAACCTCTGAAACTTAAGTTGAATTGTGCAAACATACGAATTATTTTTCACCTTCGCAGAATTTTAAATAAAAATATCGAGGAAAATTTGTGGGAGTCATGTATTTTTCTTAACTTTGCAATACGCCTCCGCTGTGGGGCGCAAGTAAAAAAAATACGAAAAATAACCCAATAAAAAAAGACAACCGATATGTCGAAAGTAACAGTTGTAGGCGCCGGCAACGTGGGCGCAACCGCAGCAAACGTGATGGCCATCCGCGAAGTGGCCGACGAAGTCGTAATGATTGACATCAAGGAAGGCGTATCCGAAGGCAAAGCCATGGATATGATGCAGACTGCCAACCTCCTTGACATGAACACCCGCATCAGCGGCGTAACAAACGATTATGAGGCTACTGCCGGAAGCGACGTGGTAGTCATCACTTCAGGCATCCCCCGCAAGCCGGGCATGACCCGCGAAGAACTCATCGGAGTAAACGCAGGCATCGTGAAGCAGGTGACTGAAAGCGTGCTCAAGCACAGCCCCAACGCTGTCATCGTTTGCGTTTCCAACCCCATGGACACCATGACCTACCTCATCCACAAGGTATCCGGTCTGCCCAAAAACCGCATCATCGGCATGGGCGGCGCACTCGACAGCAGCCGTTTCAAATACTATCTGAGCAAAGCCCTCGGCGCTAACCCCAACGAGGTGGAAGGCTTCGTGATCGGCGGACACGGCGATACAACCATGATCCCCATGCGTCGTTTCGCTACTCTCCGCGGCATCCCCTGCGAGACTCTGCTCGACAAGGAAACTATGGATAAGGTAGTGGCCGACACTATGGTAGGCGGCGCTACACTCACCAAACTTCTCGGCACCAGCGCATGGTATGCTCCCGGCGCGGCTACAGCAGAAGTGGTTGAAGCCATCATCCACGACCAGGACGCCATCATCCCCTGCTCCGCACTTCTCGAAGGCGAATACGGCGAAAGCGACCTCTGCATCGGCGTTCCCTGCGTGCTCGGCAAAGGCGGCATCAAGAAGATCGTAGCCCTCGACCTCAACGAGGAAGAAAAGGCCCTCTTCGCCCAGAGCGCCGCAGCTGTCCACAAGACAAATGCAGCCCTCCCCTGCTGAAAACCCCTTCTCAGCATCCCCCGCGGAAGCTGACCCATACACCACAAAGTCCGGCCCAAAAAGCCGGACTTTCTTGCTATGTGCAATACTATTAATGCAAAAGCTACACAATAGGAAATGCCCGCGGCAGCAAGATGGCCGGAGGCCATCCATTTTGTTATCCGGGGGTGCTCGCCACCCCCGGTATCAAACGCCGCGACCCAGCAACCCCGGAGCGGGTTGCACCACGCAGCAGGGTTATACCACTATACCACACAGCAGGGTTAAAGCATAAAGAAAAGCACAATCCAGGCGATGACGGTGAGGACCGCGAAGACTATGGCGGTTTTCTGCAGCACTTTTCCGGCGTGGGGCACCATCCGGCCGATGACGTAAGACATCATCCAGGAAAATGCCATCATGAAGAGGGTGAAACAATCGATGAATGCCCACCATCCCACTTCGCGGCGGAATTGGAAAGTAAGGCCTATCATCACGATTATCAATATCAGCGCCAGTGCCGGCAACAGTATTTTCTTAGCCATTTGTTGAGTGTTGTTTGTCAATAATGTTCATTTCTGCAATTTCGCAGACGTTTATCTATATTGATTATCAGATATTTATCCGTATTTATTTGCAGATGTTTATCTGTATAGTTTTGCGGCATGGCAACGGCCGTCTTTGTCGATGAGGAGCGCGATGTAGAAACCGTTGGGTTCGGCGCCGAGGTCGACGTGGGCGGTCGCAGTGTTGCGGAATGTCTTGTGCAGCACGGCCGATCCCGCCACATTATATATAATGACCCGCTCTATCTCCACGGGCAACGAAAGCGCGAAATGACCTGCACCGTTGGCCGTCACCTCCGGAGCCTCAGGAATATCGATATTCTCCACCTCCGCTGGTACGAAAGCATATTCCACCGGCTCGGCGACCTCAAAATCAAACTCCGTGGCATAGCGGCGCACCATCCATACCGACTCCTTGTCGTCGAACGAAGCGGCGTAGAAATCATCATTTTCAGGGTTGCCGAAGATGTCGTAGACCACTTCCGGATAGAGCGTCCACTGCTCGATGGCATCGGAAGGGATACGGCTGTCGAAGCGGATCATCTCGATGTCGCGTGCGAAATCGGAGAGGATGGAACGCACCATAGGCGTGATGCGCGACTTGTCGAAACTGTCGGTGAGCGAGTAGCCGAGGATAGGGAAAGCCTTGTTGTCGGCAGAAATCACCACAAAACCGCCGGCCGGAGAGTTGAACACATAAAAAGGTGTGAACAAGCGCTGATCGGTGAGATCCTTGCCGTTATAGACGTATGCCACCGGAGCCGTGACGTAATGACGCGACTCGTTGAAGAAATTCTGTGCCATAGCCTTGGCCTGTTTCATACCGATGGTCTCGGCATCCGCGCTGAGTGCCGACAGAAAAGCGAGGCATAATGCCGGAAAGGCCGCTGAAAAATGAAAAATCCTCTTCATATACTATTATAACGATTCAGAACCTAAAATAGTCTAACCTGGCAGCGGCTCCCGCCAAATCCTTGCC
>JAUNFY010000062.1 GCA_030524805.1 Bacteroidales bacterium
CCATATTCCGCATCGATGGTCGAAACGCCCATGGTGATTTCCTCGAGCACGTCGAGAAGCACCCTCACAGTCTCGAGTGCCGTGAAGATGGTCACGTTGTTCTCGATGGCCGTGCGGCGAATCTCATATCCGTCGAGGCGCGTGTGGTGCTGGTTCACGTCGATGGTGTTGATAACGTACGACACGTGACCCTGGCGCAACGACTTCTCAATGTCGTTGCTCCCTTCGCTGAATTTGCCCATCACCCGGCAGCGTATGCCGTTTTCTTTCAGATACATGGCGGTGCCTCGCGTGGCCTCAATGTTGAAGCCGAGGTCGTAGAAACGCTTTATCAGGGGCAGTGCCTTGGCCTTGTCGTCGTTCGATACCGTCACGAGCAGAGTGCCGTAGTTGAGCACCTGCATTCCCGATGCCTGGAGCGATTTGTAGAGCGCGCGCGTCAGCATGTCGTCGTAGCCGATTGCCTCGCCGGTAGATTTCATCTCAGGCGAGAGATAGGAGTCCACTCCCTTGATTTTGGAGAAGGAGAAGGCCGGGGTCTTCACAAACCAGCGTTTCCGGTCGGGGCAGAGGGTAGAGGTGTAGCCCATGCTTTTCAGTGTCTCGCCCAGCATCACGCGTGAGGCGATCTTCGCCATAGGCACTCCCGTGGATTTCGACAGGAAAGGCACAGTGCGCGAGCTGCGCGGATTCACCTCGATTACGTACACGTTCTCATCCTTGTCTACGATAAACTGGATATTGTAGAGTCCCACTATGCCGATGGCTTTGCCGAGTTTCACCGTGTAGTCCACGATGGTGTCCCTCACTTTCTCGCTGACGCTGAAGGTGGGATACACCGATATTGAGTCGCCGGAATGGATGCCGGTTTTCTCCACGTGTTCCATGATGCCCGGTATCAGCACGTCGGTGCCGTCGCAGATGGCGTCCACCTCAAGTTCCTTGCCCATGATGTATTTGTCTACGAGCACCGGGCTATGGTCGGAGATATCCACCGCATTCTGCAGGTAATGACGCAATGCCTGTTCGTTGCCCACTATCTGCATGGCGCGTCCTCCGAGCACGAAGCTCGGGCGCACCAGCACGGGATAACCGATGCGTTCGGCTGCCTTCACGCCGCTTTCGATGTCGGTCACTGCCTCGGCGGTAGGCTGAGGTATTCCGGTCTCGCGCATGATGCGCTCGAAGTGCTTGCGGTCCTCGGCCTTGTCGATGGCGTCGATGCCGGTGCCGATTATCTTCACTCCGCGCTCAGCCAGCGGGGCAGCGAGGTTGATGGCGGTCTGGCCGCCCAGTGTCACTATCACTCCGTCGGGCTGCTCGAGGTCTACCACGTTCATCACGTCCTCCACCGTCAGCGGCTCGAAATAGAGTTTGTCGGAGATGCTGTAGTCGGTCGATACTGTTTCCGGATTGTTGTTGATGATGATGGCCTCGTAGCCCTGCTCGCGGATGGTCTTGATGGCATGTACGGTGGAATAGTCGAATTCCACGCCCTGCCCGATGCGTATCGGTCCGCTGCCGAGCACCAGTATCTTCTTGCGGTCGCTCACTTCCGATTCGTTCTCATCCTCGTAGGTGGAATAGAAGTAGGGCACGTATGATGCGAATTCGCCCGCGCAGGTGTCTATCATCTTGTAGACGGGGCTGATGCCGAATTCCTTGCGCAGCGAGCGCACTTCTTCCTCATTCATCCCTCTCAGGCAGGCGATGGTCTGGTCGGTGAAGCCCATCCGCTTTGCCTCCCTCAGCAGATTCCTGTCGAGCGTGGCGGCATTGCCCACCTCGAGTTCCATCCTCACTATGTTGTTGATTTTCTCGAGGAAAAGCAGGTCGATGCCGGTGCGGCGGAATATGTGCCAGAGCGCCACCTTGCGCCGCAGCAGCGTCGTGATGGCAAGAAGCCGGTCGTCGCGACCCTCCATTATGTAGTCGAGTATTTCCTCGGTGGGCATCTCGTCGAATTTCTTCGAATAGAGGTGGGTGGCTCCCGATTCGAGCGAGCGGATGCCTTTGAGCAGCGACTCCTCGAAGGTGCGCCCCACGCTCATTATCTCGCCCGTAGCCTTCATCTGGGTGCCGAGCGTGTTGCTTGCCTCGCTGAATTTGTCGAAGGGGAAACGCGCTATCTTGGTCACTATGTAGTCGAGCGCCGGCTCGAAACTTGCGGGAGTGTTGGCTATCCGGATTTCGTCGAGCGTCATGCCCACCGCTATCTTGGCGCTCACGCGCGCTATCGGGTAGCCGGTCGCTTTCGACGCAAGTGCCGAACTTCTCGACACTCGTGGATTGACCTCGATGATGAAATAGTTGAACGACAATGGGTCGAGCGCGAACTGCACGTTGCAGCCGCCCTCTATCTTCAGGGCGCGTATCAGGCGCAGCGCCGAGTCGCGCAGAAGCTGATATTCCTTGTTGGTCAGCGTCTGGCTGGGTGCCACCACCACCGAGTCGCCAGTGTGGACGCCGACGGGGTCTACGTTCTCCATGTTGCATATCGTGATGGCGGTGTCGTTGCTGTCGCGCATCACTTCATATTCTATCTCCTTGTAGCCCTTTATCGATTTCTCCACAAGCACCTGATGCACAGGCGAGAGTGCGAGAGCGTTGCGCATCAGCTCGCGCAGCTGCTCCTCGTTGTCGGCGAAGCCTCCGCCCGTGCCGCCGAGCGTGTAGGCCGGACGCAACACCACGGGATAGCCGATCTCGGCGGCCACTTTCACCGCGTCGTCGATCGAGCCTACTATCTCGGAGGGAAGCACCGGCTCGCCGAGGCTCAGGCAGAGTTCCTTGAAGAGTTCACGGTCTTCAGCCTGCTCTATGCTCTTGAACGATGTGCCCAGTATCTCCACCCCGCATTCCTCGAGGATGCCCTTCTTTGCAAGCTGCACGGCAAGGTTGAGTCCCGTCTGGCCGCCCAGTCCCGGCACTATCGCGTCGGGGCGTTCGAAACGTATGATTTTCGCTACGTATTCCAGCTTCAGGGGCTCCATGTAGACCTTGTCGGCGATGTCGGTGTCGGTCATGATGGTGGCAGGGTTGGAGTTCACCAGCACCACCTCATAGCCCTCCTCGCGAAGGGCGAGACATGCCTGGGTGCCGGCATAGTCGAATTCGGCTGCCTGGCCTATCACGATAGGGCCGGAACCGATCACCATAACTTTCTTTATGTCTGTCCGCTTAGGCATTTCTCACCTCCATTTCTTTTTTATGTTGTTCCATGTCCTTGATGAAGATGTCGAAGAGGTATCCGCTGTCTTGCGGGCCGGGGGCGCTCTCCGGATGATATTGCACTGAGAAAATGCGGTCTTCGTCGCTTCTCACTCCCTCCACAGTGTGGTCCAGTAGGTTGAAATGCGTGATTTTCAGTCCGGTGCCCTCCAGCGATTCCGGACGCACTGCATAGTTGTGGTTTTGCGATGTGATTTCTATCTTGCCGTTCAGAAGGTTTTTCACCGGGTGGTTGCCGCCGCGGTGTCCGAATTTCAGCTTGTAGGTTTCGGCGCCGTAGGCCAGTGAGATTATCTGGTGTCCGAGGCAGATGCCGAAGATGGGAAGCTTGCCACGCAGACGCTCCACGAGGTTTTTCACCGGCTCCACATCCTTCGGGTCGCCGGGACCGTTGGAGATGAAGATGCCGTCGGGATTGAAGGCCATTATCTGCTCGGCCGGCATATCGAACGGCACTATTATCACGTTGCAGCCTCTCGCGTTGAGCGAGCGGATGATGTTGTATTTGATGCCGCAGTCGATGGCCACCACGTTGAACTTCTGGTTTTGTGTACGCGAGAACCAGCGTTTCTTGCAGCTCACTTTCGCCACCACGTCGTGGTCGGCGGGGGTGGTGCTGATGAGCCGCAGCGCCTCTTCGAGCGGTGTGTCGATGCCCACTATAGCTCCACGCATACAGCCTTCGTCGCGTATCACCCGCGTAAGCCTACGTGTGTCGATGCCGCTGATGCCCGGTATCTTGGCTTCCTCGAGCGTTTCGTCCAAAGTCTTGGTGTAGCGGAAGTTGGATGGCGTTTCGCAGCATTCGCGCATCACCATCGCGCCCAGCGTGGGCGATTTTGTCTCAAAGTCGTCGTCGGTGATGCCGTAGTTGCCCATCAGCGGATAGGTCATCACCACAATCTGGTTGGTATACGACGGGTCGGAAAGTATCTCCTGATAGCCCACTACCGAAGTGTTGAACACAACTTCGCCCACTATCGTCCGCCCGGCTCCGCAACTGAAGCCCGGAAACTCCTGTCCGTTTTCCAATACCAGTTTTACGTCTGCCTCTTTCATTGATTTTGAAATCCATTTTCCGGAAGCCGGTCCGCATCGCGGCGTCGTAGGCCGGCGTGCGCCCGGGCCTCCTCTTTCTTTTTACCTTCTGATTTTTGTCTACCTTATGATTTGTCTCTTATTCAAACAGTTTCATCAGGCGCCCGTTGAAGATCAACGTGTCGGGGCGGCCCGTAAGGGTGCAGCCCTCGAATGGCGTCGACTTGCCCATCGAGGCGAATTCCGACGGGTCTACAGTCCACTCCTCGTTGAGGTCGAACACTGCTATGTTGGCAGTCCCCTCCACCGGCATCCTGAAGATGCGGCGCGGATTGAAACACATCAGCTCGAGCAGCCTCTCCATGCTGATGATGCCTGTCTTCACCAGATGGGTGTGGCACACGCCGAAAGCCGTCTCGAGCCCCACCACTCCCATGGCGCTCCCTCTCAGCCCGCGCGATTTCTCATCGGCCGTGTGCGGTGCGTGGTCGGTGGCAATGCAGTCGATGGTGCCGTCTGCTATGCCTTCTATCAGGGCGGCCCTGTCGGCGGCGCTGCGGATGGGGGGATTCATCTTGAAGCGCCCTTCATCCTTTATGTCTTCGTCGCAGTAAACGAGATAGTGAGGGCCGATCTCGCAGGTCACCTTCACGCCACGGCGCTTGGCCTCCCTTATCAGCTCTACGCTCTCCTTGGTGGAGATGTGGCATACGTGGTAGCGGCATCCTGTGGCCTCCGCCAGACGCAGGTCGCGCTCTATCGGACCCCATTCGCTTTCCGAGCATATCCCTTTGTGGCCGTTTGCGCGGCAGTATTCCCCGTCGTGGATATATCCTCCGTGAAGAAGGTTGTTGTCTTCGCAGTGGGCGGCTATCAGCACGTCAAGCTCGGCAGCCTTCCTCATAGCCTCAAGCATCATCTCCTCGCTCTGCACTCCGCTGCCATCGTCGGAAAAGGCCACCGCCATATTTTTCAGCGCGGCCATGTCCACGAGTTCCCTCCCCTTGCGCTCGAGAGTAATCGAAGCGTAGGGAAGCACCTCTATCACGGCGTCGCGGCGGATGCTCTCCAGTTCGAGGGCGATGTGTTCCGTAGTGTCGGGAGTGGGGTTGAGGTTAGGCATGGCGCATACGGTGGTGAAGCCACCTCTTGCGGCGGCCCGGCTGCCGGTGGCGATGGTCTCCTTGGCCTCGAATCCGGGTTGGCGGAAGTGGACGTGCACGTCGGCAAGTCCGTATGTGACGAGTTTTCCGGTCATGTCGAAGTGGGTCACACCCTCGGTGCTGATTTCTCCGGGGGCGGCGATACGGCTGATTTTGCCGCCGATTACTTCGATGTCGGCCGGCCGGATGCCGTCGCGGTCGGCCCAGGTGCCTCCGGTGAGCAGGTAGCGGTCCGGGAGCCTGTAGGTCTGGATGTCGGTTGCTGTCATTTCGTCTTCTGCTTTGTATCTGTTATTCGTCTTCTGCTTTGTCTCAGTTGATTGTGACCGGGCTGGAATGTCTTGCTTCATACAAAAAACACGCATCCACAAATGGGGTGCGTGTCCGCTATGACAAGTATGCCATATATTGAGTTCGTATATGTGACTGTGCCCGTTTCATACGTCTGCAAAATTACAACATTTTTCTGAAATTAGCAAACTTATTTTCAATCTTAACAAAAAAATAATCCCCACCCCCTCCCGCCCCCTCCCCGAAGCCCCGGCCCTTGCCCCGTCCCCCACCGCACCCCGAAGCCCCCTGCCCCGGTACCGCGCCGATCTCCGAGCGGCGCCACAAGCATTCTACCGAAAGCAGCGTTATTGACGCATATCCTCGCTACGCTCGGGATCTCTAATGATTAAGCGCAAACGCAGAACCGGCACCCGCTTCGCGGCTGCGCCGTAGGGAACGCAGATTTCCGCAGATTTCTCTTTATTTAAGTTATTTGTAAAATTTGTCGCAGTGAGGTCACGCAGATGATTTTGCCGTTGGCAAAATCCGCGGAATTAAGCGGTATCCCGCGGTTAAATCCGTTTTCCGCGAACTTCCGCCCACAATCAGCGGATTTTGCCGCAGGCAAAATCATCAGCGTCCTCTCACCGAAGCATACATCAAGAGCGGTAAGAAAAAAATCCGCGGCCATCCGCGCTTGCCACCGGCGATGCCGAAGGCAGCCGGAATCCGCGTTTGCGATTAATCTTAAAAAGATCCCGAGCGAAGCGAGGATAATCATCCCCGACGCCGCTCGGAGATCGGCGTCCTACCGAAGGGACGCCCCGAAGCACCTGCCCCAGTACCGCGCCGATCTCCGAGCGGCGCCCGTTGACCGACCCTCAAATCCGCGAACTTCCGCCCACAATCAGCGGATTTTGCTGAAGGCAAAATCATCAGCGTCCTCCCACCGAAGCATACATCAAGAGCGGTAAGAAAAAAAATCCGCGGCCATCCGCGCTTGCCCCCGGCGATGCCGAAGGCAGCCGGAATCCGCGTTTACGATTAATCTTAAAAAGATCCCGAGCGAAGCGAGGATAGGCAATCAATTACGCCGCTCGGAGATCGGCGTCATACCAAAAGCGGCGCGCCGGAGGCAATCCTGTAGCAAGGAATCGCCTCCGGCGCGTCAGTTTTATCTTACGATGAATTTGCGGCGCGTGGCAGCGCAACCCTCTGCCCGTCCCTCCGCGATATACAGTCCGGGAGTGAGATGCGATGTCGGTATTGTCATTCTTCCGGCGGCTGATTCTGATGCCACCAGACGCCCCTCCAAGTCGTAGATGCAGACTTTGTTGCGCCGGTTGTCGTAGCCGAAAGCCACTCCGTCAGCCGTGATGCAGAGATCGCCCGAATCCGTCACAACCCCGACCGAACTGAAAAGATTGTCGGGCAGAATGTAGCGGAAAACCTCATGACTCTCATACAGCAATCGTCCGGTCTCGTCATAAAGTCGGTTGAAGTAGTTGTGGGATAATTCGTGGCCCGTTACCATATCATAAGCTATATAATTGAGGCAGCCATGATTGGTTGGCCCTATACCTTCTATGATGTCGATGTCCATTATATCAATTCCTAAATTAATGCAATCCTCTCCATCGATACTGACTATTGATTTGCGTTCCACATTGACTTCCTCAAATCCTCCTAACATAGCTGAATAAGATTTGAACGAGTCGCCGATATTGCAGTTGAAATCATAAATCAGTACTTCGTGAATGTCATACGACTCATCATGCAATTCCGGATATATTTTCGGATCAGGGGTATCTGAAGTCATAAGGCGCCCGTGAAAACGTTCAGAGCCGTCTTGCTGGGGAAAATACCCTCCAACAGCTATAGAATATACCTTTCCCTCTTCTTCCCTCAGAAAACCCTCGTGCACGTAAATATCATCAAGAAATTCATATTCGTCAACTTTGATAGTGCCCCAATGTTCGACTTTGGTTTGTTTGAAAGTTACTATCCGGTGGAAAGTCTTTCCGAAAAACTGGCACTCCCCGTCGAATTTCATATAATTCACCACACTATTGGAATAGCCGCAAGAAGCACATTCCCACACGCGGTCGTAGCGAATCATCGTCTTATAGTCAGAGGCATTTGCTACAGCACCCGACACCATTCCGAGTGCCAAAAGAAAAAATATGTAGAGTTTCTTCATTGCGTGTGATTTTAGGGTTGATAAAAGTGAATTATGATTGCTGATTTCAATCTCTATTGAAAATCATATTTATGGATTGCTTTATGGATTGCGTGGCCGGAAACTTACAAAATTTATGCAAACGGCAGTGATTCTCTTGCAAAAATGCAAACCTATCCTAACTATATAACAATAACTCAACGCGTTTAGTTCCGATATATTATTAAAATATTCATATTCATCATGCGTACTAAAAGCTCTAAATACAATAAAAAAATCCGAGCGAAGCACCGCAGAAGTTCATCACATGTACCGCGCCGCTCACCGAAAACCCGACCCCGGTACCGCGCCGATCTCCGAGCGGCGCTCCGATGACCGCTCCCCAATTCCGCGAACTTCTGCCCTCAATCAGCGGATTTTGCCGCAGGCAAAATCATCAGCGTTCCCCCCACCGAAGCAAACATCAATAGCAACAGTAAGAAAAAATCCGCGTAAATCCGCGCTTGCCACCGGCGATGCCGAAGGCAGCCGAGATCCGCGTTTGCGCTCAATCTTAAAAAGATCCCGAGCGAAGCGAGGTAAAACTGTATTGCAAGTACCGCGCCAATCTCGGAGCTGCGCCACAAGCATTCTACCGAAAGAGGCGTCATTAACGCATGTCCTCGCTTCGCTCGGGATCTATAATGATTAATTGCAAACGCGGATCGGGCGGCCGCTTCGCGGCTGCGCCGTAGGGAACGCGGATTTCCGCGGATCTTTCTTTATTTAAGTTATTTGTAAAATTTGTCGCGGTTCAGTCACGCAGATGATTTTGCCGTTGGCAAAATCCGCAGATTTCAAGCGGAATCCCGCAGATTAATGCCGATAAGAAACTCCGCAGCAATTCGCGCATACCCCAGCGTCTTTTCCTGAAGTTGGTCGACTATCGTTTTTTTTCTTGATTTTATTTGACATTTTTTTCAAAAGCCTTTTCCGCGAATTTCCGCCCTCAATCAGCGGATTTTGCCGCAGGCAAAATTATCAGCGTCCCCCACACCGAAGCAAACATCAAGAGCAACAGCAAGAAAAAAATCCGCGGCCATCCGCGCTTGCCACCGGCGTCGCCGAAGGCAGCCGAGATTCGCGTTTGCGATTAATCTTAAAAAGATCCCGAGCGAAGCGAGGATAAGCATCTCCGAACGGCGCCCGTTGACCGAACCCCAAGCCATCACAGACCCCTCTCGGAGATCGGCGTCCTACCAAAAGCGGCGCCATGAAGTGTCTTACCGCAAGCGGCGCCCGAAGCATTCCATCACCCCCAGAAAAGATAGGCTATCAGCACGGCGGCTACCGCTCCCGTGAAGTCGGCCAGCAACGCATACCCCGCCGCATAGCGAGTCTTCATCACTCCCACCGACCCGAAATAGACGGCAAGGATGTAGAATGTAGTGTCGGTGCTGCCCCTCACCACGGCTGCGAGCCGGCTCACGAACGCATCTGCCCCTTCAGCCTTCATCACGTCGAGCATCATGGCGCAACTGCCGCTGCCGCTAAGAGGCTTCATCAGCATCGTAGGCAACGCACCGACCCATTGCGTGTCGACCCCTATACCCTCGAGAGCCATCGCCACGGCCCCCGTAGCGGCGTCAAGGGCGCCCGAAGCACGGAACATCCCTATGGCCACAAGTATCGCCACAAGATATGGAATGATGCCCACAGCTGTCCTGAACCCCTCTTTCGCCCCTTCGATGAAGCAATCGTAAACATTCACACGCTTGCGCATCCCCGCCACTATAAAACTGATTATCACGCTGAAAAGAATGAAATTGGCAGCAAATGTTGAATACTTCTCCACCTGAGCCGCAGGCATCGTGGAAAACCACCATGCTATTCCGCCAACCACGGCCGCTATGCCTCCCAGCCAGCTCCATATCACCCTGTCCATCCGTATCTTCTGCCGCAGACAGAGCGCCGTGAGCCCCACAAGGGTAGCGATGGCCGTGGCAAGCAATATCGGGATGAACACATCGGTAGGGTTGCCGGCGCCACCCTGCGCTCGATACATCATGATGCTCACCGGAATGAGGCACAGACCGCTGCTGTTGAGCACCAGAAACATTATCATGGCGTCGGTGGCCGTGTCTTTCTGCTTGTTGAGTGTCTGCATTTCCTGCATGGCCCGCAGCCCCATTGGGGTGGCGGCGTTGTCGAGGCCGAGCATGTTGGCCGAGAGGTTCATGAAAATGGCCCCCATCGCCGGATGCTCTTTCGGTATGCCCGGGAAAAGACGCGAGAAGAAAGGACTCACCAGCCGCGACATCATCGCGATTACTCCCGCTTTCTCGCCTATCTTCATGATGCCCATCCATAGCGACAATATGCCCGTGAGCCCGAGCGAGATCTCGAACGCGAACGACGCCTGGCTGAACGAAGCGTTCATTATGTCGCTCCAGATGGCGGTGTCGCCCGTGGTGAGGCTCGTGCCCACGGCCATGAGAAAGGCCACTATCAGAAATCCTATCCAGATGTAGTTGAGAATCATTGCGATGCAGGGTTTAGGCTGTGATCGTTATGGCATTGCTTCCTGAATCCCCCGGTTGACCACTATATGACGGTTGGCCATGCCGGAGATTACCGACATCTCGTGGCTCACGAGGATGATGGTGTGGTCGGCGGCGAGCCGCTCGATGATGGAATAGATCTGCCGCTCGAAATCCTTGTCGACGTAGCTCAGCGGCTCGTCGAGCACTATCACTTCGGGATGCGACACCAGGGCGCGTGCCAGCAGCGTGCGCTGAAGCTGTCCGCCCGATAGCTCGCCGATGCACTGATGCAGTATGTCGTCCACGCCGCAGAGAGCCGTTATTTTCTCGAAATCCTCTTCCTCCCGCGCGTTCCGGCGGTGGAAAATACCGTTTATCTGCCCTGAGCGGATGGTCTCGGCCACTGTGATGGGGAAGCGGGTGTCGATGTTGCTTTTCTGCGGAAGATAGCCTATTTTCAGGCGTCGCGTGGCGCCTGATTCGTCGTAGTAGGTCACTTTGCCCGAGGTCGGCTTCAGCAGCCGCAGCATTATCCGCAGAAGGGTGGTCTTGCCGCCACCGTTGGGACCGGTGATGGCCACGAAATCACCCTTGAAGATGCTGAGCGACACCTTGTCGAGGATCTTCTCGCGGTCGTAGCACATCGTGATGTCGTCAATTTCTATCAATTTCATGCGAGATGCGGATTATGTCGTCGATCCACGACGATGAGTTGAGCGAGACCACTATGGTGTCGATGCCGAGGCTGCGCGCGATGTCGGCGTCGGAGCTGTAGGCATGTTCCTTCTCCACTATCATCACCGCCGGATGCAGCGCCGCGGTGGAGTCGATGCGCTGCTTGAGTTGCATCGGCGATATTTCCTTGCCCGAGCCGTTGAGCGCTATCTGGTTGAGCCGGTAGTCGCGAGCGAAGTATGAAAGCGACGGATGCCGGCTTACGAAGGCGCGTCCGCCGAGTCCGAGCCCCGCTATGGAGTCGTCGAGTGCCTGAAGCCGCTCCTGCAACCTGCGGCCCGCGGCGCGGTATTCATCGGCCTTGTCGGGGCGGATGGAGGCCAGGGTCTCCGCGATGTTGCCGGATATGACCACGCAGTTGCGCAGCGATGCAAGCAGATGCGGATCGAACGAGTCGCTGCCGTCGTGGTGGTCGCCGTGCGCTCCGTAGATCTTGTCGGTCCCGGCGCCGCTGTCGGCTATCTTCAGGTCGGGGAAGTTCTGCCTGATGCTCTCGCCCAGCGACTTCTCAAACCCGTCGGTGCCGAGCGTGAGATATGCCGAGGCGTCGCCAAGACGCCTCATTGTCGATATCGAGGGTTGGTACACCTCCGGATCCGTGCCTCCGGGCAGCAGGGTGATGATGTCGAAGTCGTCGCCCGCTATCTGGCGGGCCATCCATGCCTGAGGCTCAAAACTGACAGCGATTGCGTCGCGGCCGGAATCCCGACCGGCGACGCAACCACCGAGCATAAGCGTTATGCCTATCAATATGATATTTCTGATAAGATTCATCTATGGATGTTTCCGGATATGTTTCCCTAAGGGAGGTCAGCAGATGGGGGAGAGGCTTCCGGGGCGGAATCAGATTTTTCTGATGCCCATTATCTCGCGCACATCCTTCAGGGTCTTGGATGCGTATTCGCGTGCACGCTCCGCACCCTGGGCCACGATCTTCGACAGGTATTCATCGTTGTCGCGGATGTCGAGGATGCGCTGGCGGATGGGCAGCGTCACTTTCAGCAGGTCTTCGGCAAGCTGTTTCTTCAGGTCGCCGTAGCGGATGCTGCAGTCGGCGTAGGCACGGCGGAAATGGTCGGTAGTGTCTTTGCCGCTCACGAGGTCCATGAGGGTGAAGAGGTTCTCCACAGGCTGCGACACCGGCGAGTTCGGCTCCTGCGGACCGGCATCGGTCACGGCGCGCATCACTTTCTTGCGCAGCGTCTTCTCGTCGTCGATCAGATAGATGCAGTTGCCTTCGCTCTTGCCCATCTTGCCGCTGCCGTCGAGGCCCGGAACCTTGATGGCCTGACCGCCGAAGTTGAAGTTGACCGGCTCGTTGAAATAGTCCACTCCGTAGAAGGAGTTGAAGCGGCGGCCGAAACGCCGGGTGAGTTCAAGATGCTGTTCCTGGTCCTTGCCCACGGGCACGTAGTCGGCGTGGTGGATGAGGATGTCCACAGCCATGAGGGTGGGGTAGGTGAGCAGGCCGGCGTTCACGCGGGCGTTGTTGCCCTGGTTGCCGATGATTTCCTTTTCTATCTCGTCGCTCTCCGACGTGATGCCCAGGCATTTGCGGGCCTTGTCCTTGAACGAGGCGGTGCGCATCAGTTCGCCGATGCCCACGTGCATGTTGAGCAGCAGATACATCTCGGATATCTCCGGTATGTCGCTCTGCACGTAAAGTATGTTTTTCTCAGGGTCGAGACCTGCGGCGAGGTATTCGGCCAGTATCTGCTTCACGCTTTCGTGGAGCGCCTTCGGGTCGGGGTTGGTGGTGAGGGCGTGAAGGTCGGCTATGAAGTAGCGGCTGTCGTAGTCGTCCTGCATCTTCACGAATTTCTGGAGGGCTCCGTAGTAGTTGCCGAGGTGAAGGTTGCCGGTGGAGCGTATGCCGCTGAGCACAACCTTCTTGCTGCCGTCGGGACGCAGATTTGTCTGTTCCGTGGGCTCTTTTGCTGTATTGTCGGGATTCATAATTTTGCTATTTTACGCAAAATTAATCATAATTCCGCATTTAAGCAAATATCGGTATGTTTTTTCAGCGCAAGGGTAATCTTTCTGCCTCTTCAGAGGTTGAAGTAGTAGGTGCCTGTCGAGAGGTTCACATACCAGTCGTAGGTCACGCCCCGCAGCGCGTAGGCCGTCTGGTAGGCCGGGATGTTGAGATGCGTCTCCCACACCCGGGTCCAGGGATTCCACGCGTTCATAAGCGTCACGTCGTATTGCGCGCCGTTCCAGTGCCATTCCACTATCAGAGGCACCGTTTCCCACACTCCCTGCACGTCGTAGCCCACACCCACCACGTGCGATATGCCGTTGTTGAAATTCAGCATCGGAGGATTGTCAGGGCCCGAGAAAGCGCCGTCGCCCCAGGGGCCGCCCGTCATCATGCCCGGACTTGTGCCCCACATAGGCACGTGAGGCCCGAATCCGTTGCCTGTCCATCCCGGTCCGTATGCCTGTGTCGGGGGCGCTGGTGGTGCGACGGCTGGTGGAAAAGGTTGACTGAAAGTCGACAGGCAAACCGCCAATCCCGCTAAAATCATTATTATTCTATTACTTCTCATAGTATTAAGTATCTAAAAATCGACATACTCCGAGCAAAGCCCGGGGTGTGTCGATTATCTGATGTCACCACCGCAGTGGCTTTTTGTCGTACTCTTCTTGGTCTTAGGTTTAACCCGAACTAACCCGAACTAATCCAAACTAACTCGAACTCACCCTTAACCCATAACCCAAATCCCGTAAATTTCGCCCGGGAGGCGAAATTTACGTTAACGAAGGTTGGGGTTGATCTCGCTCCATTCCTTGATGGGCGGCATGATGCCGAGCGAGATCACTTCGTCGCGGAGCTCGCAGAGGTGCTTGTAGCTCTGTTCGAGTTCCTTCTCCTCTTCGGGAGTGCCGCTGACGGGAGTCACTGTCACGCCGTTCTTGTCGATGGTGGTCTCCATGGCCATCATGATGTGCTGGAAACGGTCGTTGTTGACGTAAGTGCCTACGGGCCAACGGAACATCGCTCCGCCCATGGCGGCCTCTATCATCTCGATCGAGAGAAGTGCCGGGCTCTGGAATGAGCTTCTGCCGCGAAGGTCGATGATGTGCTTGCCTCCCTGTATCACTCTCTGCTTCAGGTCGTCCCATGCCTGCTTCGTGAGCGGTTCGGTGCCGATGAAGTCTACGAGCGGGCGGCCGTTGACTTTCGCTGTCGAGGCATACACTGCCATCTGTTCGCCGTGGCCGCCGTAGGTGCGGGCATTGACGATATTGTCGGGGCTGACGTTGAGCTGCTTGGCGAGCTCATTGCGCAGGCGGGTGCTGTCGAGAGCCGCGAGTGTCGACACCTGGCTCGGTTTCAGGCCGCTGTATACCAGAGTGATGAGGCCGGTGATGTCGGCGGGGTTGAAGATCACCACGATGTGCTTCACGTCAGGGCAATATTTCTTCACGTTCTTGCCGAAGTCTTCCGCAATCTGGGCGTTTCCCTTCAGCAGGTCTTCGCGGGTCATGCCGGCCTTGCGCGCCGCACCGCCTGAGTTGACGATATATTTCGCATCTTTCAATGCCTCGGCAATGTCGGTGGTGTAGGTGAGTTTCAGTCCCTCGAAACCGCACTGCAGCAGCTCCTCGGCCACACCTTCAAGGCCCGGGCCGTAAGGGTCGTAGAGGCAGATGTTGGGAGTGAGTTTCTTGAGGATGGCAGTCTGGGCCATGTTGCTGCCGATCATGCCGGCGGCGCCTATGATGACGAGTTTGTCGTCGCTTAGATATTCCATATTATCAATAAATTAAGTTTTATGTCGAAAGATATATGCCCTTGACTCGCCAAGAGCGTCAATGTTTTAAACTATCAACGCTCATCCTCCCCCGAAGGTTCACGCCCATTCCCCCCCTCCCCGCCCCCGGTACCCGCCCTGGTACCGCGCCGATCTCCGAGCGGCGCCCAGATAACCGAAACCTCGCCATCCCCGACGCCGCTCGGAGATCGGCGTCTCAAAGCACCTGCCGCCACGCCCCACCGGAGTCGGTGATATCTGTTACTGTGCGCCGCACAGGGTGCGGTGAAAATAGCGCAGATGTCTCCTGCCATTCCTAAAGCCGACACTGACGCCGCTCGGAGATCGGCATCCTACCAAAAAACGGCGCCCTTGACGCATGTCCTCGCTACGCTCGGGATCTATAATGATTAAGCGCAAACGCGGAATCGGCGGCCGCTTTGCGGCTGCGCCGTGGAGAACGCGGATTTCCGCGGATTTCTCTTTATTTTCAGTCTTTTGCAAAATTTGTCGCGGTTCAGTCACGCAGATGATTTTGCCATTGGCAAAATCCGCAAAATTCAAGCTGTATCCCGAAGATTATTGCCCCGGTAAGAAAAATCCGCGGCCATCCGCGCTTGCCCCCGGCACTGCCGAAGGCAGCCGGAATCCGCGTCTGCGCTCAATCATAAAATAATCCCGAGCGAAGCGAGGTTGAGTATTTATCGATTAAAATTCCGGCTCGATGATCCAGTCGGCGAGGCGACGGGTGCGGGTGTCGAAGCTGGCACCTATCTTGATGAATTTCTTGTGTGAGTAGCCAAACGGAAGTGCATACCCTTTCCCGTTGATCTGGCGCATGGCAGCCTCGGCCGTGCTGTCGATCTTGAACTCCATCACGTAGATGTAGTCAGCGGTCTCCACCAGCATGTCGATCCGACCATTGCTCGTGCGGTATTCCGTATGGGTGTAGAATCCCATCAGTTTCATGATGACAAACATCACGTTCTGGTAGTGTATCTCCTTGTCGCCCCGTATGCCGTATTCATCATCATTTTGCGACATCCCCTTGGCGTGGTCGTAGGGAATGCCGGCGAAGAAAGTCTGAAGTTTGCACATGAACTCCTCGGCTTTTCCCGAACGCACGTCCCTCACAAATTCGCTGACGATGGCCGTAGGCTCGGAGCGCCGCATCCACGTCTTGAGCACAAGGTCGTTGAAACCCTCGGCCACTTCCCGGTTTGGAAAACCGAGTATGTATTCCTTGAATTCGCGGTCATAGCCCTTTATGGTCAGATATCCGGTCTGGAAGAAGAAGGGGATAGGGTCGGTCAGGAAGATGTCGGCGCCGTTGAGCATGGTAGCCGTGGCCCGGCATCCTTCCAGATCCTGGATCTTGTAGGAATTCACGTTCAGCACTTCGAGCAGCGAGGAAGTGGTGCCCGTTGCAAGCCAATACGAGCCGAACATCTTGCTTTTGAAGGTGTTGAGCAGACTGAAGGGGTTGTAAACGTCTTCATCCGTGTTGGCGAAATGGTAGCCGTCGTAGTTGGCTTTCAGCTGATTGTGGATTTCGTCAACGCCCACGTTCTCGCTTCGCGCCATTTCCTCCATGCTCCCCTCGAAGTAGGCGGAGAGTTCCTTCTCGGTTATTCCGCAGATGGCGTTGTATTGAGGCTGGAGCGAGATATCCTCCAGATTGTTGAGCCCGCTGAAGATCGACACCTTGCTGAATTTGGAGATCCCCGTCAGCATACCGAACCTAATGAACGGGTCGAGCGTTTTCAGTACTCCATAAAACGACTGAAGCAGATTGCGGTGCTCATCCTGAAGTTTTCTGTCGGCTATGGTCCCTACGAGCGGTTTGTCGTATTCATCCACGAGGATGACGACTTTATTGCCCGAAAGATGATATGCCTTGCGGATGATTGCGGCAAACCGGTCGACCAGTATATCGGAATCCGGAGTGATGTCGTATTGGGTCTCCCAGTTTCGGAGATGGACGTCAAGGATAGTCCGCAGGCTGTCGTGTTCCTTGTAGTTTCGGGGGTTGAGGTCGAAGTGAAGCACTTCGTGTTTCTCCCAATTCCAGTCAGACGAGTCGATGGCGAGTCCCTTGAAGAGTTCCCGTTTGCCCTTGAAAACGGCTTCGATGGTGGATATGAGAAGACTTTTCCCGAATCTCCGCGGGCGGCTCAGGAAGTAATACTGTCCTTTCGAGATGATATCGTAGATATACGCGGTCTTGTCGACGTAGACATAACCGTCGTTCCGGATTGTCTCGAAAGTTTGTATTCCGATAGGGTATTTCAGTTCTCTCATTGCCATGTCGTTTTATAGATTCTACAAATTTACACAATATTTTGTTTCAGTCCAAATTGAAGTTTAGCAAACGACTTCAATTTCTCCTCATCTTCTTCAAAGC
>JAUNFY010000063.1 GCA_030524805.1 Bacteroidales bacterium
AAGCGTGAGTCGTCTTGTGTCATCAAGCGCAATCATGAGCAAAAGGGAGAAAAAAAATAAGTCCCGGTCCTGAAAGGAACCGGGACTTAACCATTATCTTGTCAATCCGATTTCAGCAATCGGAATCAGCACGTCGGCTTAGAGAACTACCTTCTCAGCCTTGTTGCCGTTAACCTTCACGTAGATGCCCTTTTCGGGGTTAACCACGCGACGACCTGCGAGGTCGTAGTATTTTGCTACACCGTTGTCTGTAACGACTTCCACGCCTGCGCCTTCACCCTGGTTGACTGTGAGGTCGAGCGATACGCCGAAGCCTTTGAGTGTAACAACACCCGAACGGTTTTCATCACCTGCGCAAGCGATATTGAGTGTGCTTGTTCCGTTTTCTTTGTCTACCGCACCTACAGTGACTGTGATCCATTCAGGAGCTTCGATCTCATAATATCCGGCTTCAACCATGTCGGCAGTCACGAAATAAAGAGCGTTGACAAGAACGTCAACATTGCCGCCGGCCTTGGGAAGGTTAACCTCATACTTGCCGTCAGTAGGATGGAGGTAAGCATAAGTGGCGTCGGTCATGAACATGCCGTATGAAAGCAGTGAAACAGTGTCTTCATCTTTGCCGCTCTGATCAAGGATATAAAGACCATTGTCGTATGCAAGAATAGAAGCAGGTTCGCCATCCACGTTCATAGACATCTGGATATACATAGTAGGTTCTTTGCAAATATCTGCATTTGCATAGTCATTTGCTGAATAAGCGGCATAACTGAAAGGATAGTAGCCGGATGTCGGAGTGAATTCAGAGATAGCGGGGTTGCCCTGGAAACCTTCGATTGTGATGGCAACGGCTGAATCGATGAAAACCTCACCGTCGAGCTCATCACCATCCTCATTGAGGGGATAATATTCAAAGACAGGGAAGTTGGAATTTTTAGAAATAGGAGCATAGCCTACAGCTATCGGGGTATCTTCAATCATTCCTTCCTCATTGATGGGATAGATATAACTGATGAGCTGAGTGTCGGCAGTGACTGTCATGTTCACGCGTGCCCAACCCTTAGTTATGAAGTAAGTGCTTGCGGGAGCCGGCTCAATGTATGTGAAGTTATCGATTGAAAGATCAGTAACTGTCTGACCCGGGAATCTTGCGTTCATCATAGACTGCCAGTCGCGGCCGTTGGATGCCTTGGAATCTACATACACGCCATTTGCGTTGTATCCTTTTTCCGACACGTTGTAGGAAGTCTTGTTGGTGAGGCTGGCGGTATACTTTCCGTCGGGAGCATAGTTATAATTGGCATAGCTTGTCACGCCGAAAGAACCATCCTCGGAATCTTTACCCAACCAATAGTCAGCGCCGCCACCGCAAAGATACTCCAACGCGGGAAGAGTATAGCTGGCCTTGGCTCCGGAATTGAACTCTACGGAGAGCTGCGGGGGAAGGAACTCACCGCCTGCCACTGAAGGCACTGCGAGATCGGTTGCATTTGATGTGAGGTCTGTTTCAGTGTCCCAACCTTTGTAGCTCCACTCGTTCGATTTCACATTGGCGGAATAATTTTCGAACACGAGGTCGCCATAGCTGCTTGCGAAGCCGAAAACAACATTTGCCTGATAGAAATAGCCATTCTCAGACACACCCATGGCACCGATATTGTTGGCGCCGCGGAAATAGATGTAGTCGGATCCTGCACCTGCTCGTGTAGAGAGATTCTTTTCATTTTTGAAAGCAGCCACTTTAGTTGCCTTCACCGGGTTGGTCTCGACCTTTACGAGCTCTCCCTTTGCTACCTGGTTGCCGGATGCAACCATTTCCTTTTCAGCTGCAACGGCAGAACCTACCATGCAAGCGGCGGAAAGAAGAAGGTAAAACTTTTTCATATATATAGAAATTTAAGTTTAGTCTTCCCGGGAATATCTTTCTTCGAAGAAAGATATTCCCGATGCAAGACAAATGTTTATTTAACTTTCAATTTGAAAGAAGAGGAAGAATCGTTTTTATCCGTTAACGTAATAACGTCGGGGAGCAACGGATTGTTCACTGTCATCACAAAGATGTTGCACAAATAATCCTTCAGTGCCTTATAGGCCGGTATCTGCTCATCATATCTTATCGCCGTGTTGTTGCCTCCGGTGATAGTGATATGGAACTGGTCGGAAGCTATCACGTTGCCAGCCTCATCTTTCGGCGCGTCATATTCGATATAGTCACGACATACACGCGAACCGAGACGTGTGACAATCTGCGGTATGATCTGTCCGGCTACGGAAGCGTATGTAAACTCTATGTCGCCGAGCACATCCTTGGCCGAAAGTTCCGACGTGATCTGCTGATTGGCTGCATCATAAAGAGTTTTTGCCTTGCCGGTGAGCGACTCCTTGTCGATGACCCAGGCAAGATCCTGACGGACAACATTCTCGAGTGCGGATATCGAACGCAGGTCGGTTACATTCTCACCCGACATCGCTCCTTCCTCAGTGAAGTAGAGTTTCGTGATCTCGAATGTGGAGTCGTCAGCACGTTTCACCTCGAGAGGCTCCATGAAGCGGAAGCCGTCGAGAGTCAGGATGCCGTTGCCCGATACTGTCTGCATCACGGCGTCGCCATCAAGAGGATATACCGACGGGATGCAGGTGTAAAGATTGTAGAGACGATATTTCTGGCCGTCAGCATCAGTGAGGACCATATCGCTGAACTTGCGGGAGAATTTTGAAGCCACATCCTTCACCTTCGCGAGGTAATCCTCCACATCGGTGTTGGCGTCAAGGCGGTGCATGTAGATGTCATACATTCTCTTCTTTCCGAGCATACGGAGAGTGCTGCCGTCTTCGGAGAGGTCCATCACCTGGAACTCATAGTCTCCTTCGTGGCCGAAACCTGTCTCATTCACATCGGTCTGGCCGTCATCTCCCACGGGTGCGTCCGGACCGGTGATGTTTGCCGGATCGGAGAATATGTGGAATACGGAGTTGAACGAATTGAAGGAGAGCACCGGACCATTGTCGGCGATCATCTTCCAGAGCGACGTTTCCTGCTTGAAAGTGCCTCCGATCCATTTGTGATTGCCCGAGATAGTGACTGCGCCACTTTTCTCGAACTTCATGACAAACACATAGCCCGGCTCTTCAGGGTTGGAGAAATACTCCATCGCCCAGAGGCCACCGTCGGCTGTGAGAGCCTCAGCGTAATCTTTCTTATACTGCTCCAGACGTTCGGCTGCCGACTGATCGAAAATTTCATCCTCAGTGCTTGAGCAGGCAGTCAGCGCCAGGGCTGCGAAAGCTGCGAGATATAATGTTTTTTTCATTTCCGTTTTTTTCTATTAGTTAGCAACTGAAGGAACCTGGATTGCGTCAACCTCCTTGCGAAGTTCCTCGATATTGAATTCCTTCTGACGACGCTGCACGATATCACGCAGCTGGTCGAAAGAAATCTTCCACTGGTCGGTAAACCAGTTGCGGGCGATATTCTGCTTGTTAAGGATCACCTCATAACCATCCACCTTGTCCTTGTCTTCGACAGGATAGATTTCCATGGTCTTGCGCAGCTCTTCAAGATAGTTCTCCACTTCTTCCACAGTGGTGAGATACTCGCCTCTCATGCCCACCATGCCGATACGGTAGTTGCCGGCAGTGCGTTCGAGCGAATGGAAGAAATAGTGCTGCGATTCCGGATCGGCGGGATCCTCATAATAGTAGTAGCAGTAGTAGTCGGCATCCTCGTCTTCGAGTTCACCGTCAGCCTTGTCGGAGCCTGTGGTCCAACCCTGCTTTGCCATCCAGAGGATAAGGTCCATCTGGTCGGGAGTGCGGGTGAGGTAGTTGGCGATGGTCTCGGCGAAGTCCTCACGTGCCTGCGAGGAGGCGTAGGGAGTCACGAAACCGAGCGATGCAACGTAGCCGGGCTGCTTCTGCTGCCACGAGCTGTCGTCGTAGCGGCCGTTGGAGAGAAGGTTGAAGTCGGTCGGGTACGACTTGGTCTGGTGAAGGATGTGGCCGAACTCATGGTGCATCGTACGGAAATAATACTCGTTCATCATGTTGATGTCGGAGAGATCCATCTCGTTCACCTTGAAGAGCGTCACTTTCAGGCCGCCCTCTGCCAGACCGAGGGTCTCGGTGCCGGTGTTGGGGTTGTAGGCCGGAGAGCCCACGAGGTGGAGGATACGCGGGCCGTAGGTCTTGATGAAGTCCTTGCCGGTGAGCTCGTCGTAAGAGTCATACCAAAGATACTTCGTCAGCAGCGCGAGGTCGCGAGCCTTGTCGTAGGTGGCGGGCACGAGGTTGTAGTCCATGTCTGCCTCCACGTCCTCCATCAGATATTTGAAGTCGACATTGTAGACATCGCGGAAATTATTGTTGAGCCACTTGTCGAACTTATATGTATATGAAGAGGGATCCGGCTCGTCGCTTACATCGGGGAAGATAGTAGGCCCGAGTTCGTCGTCGGAGCATCCGGCGAGAAGCGGTGCGGCAAGAGCCATCAGTAAATACTTGGAAAATTTCATATCTTAAAATCTTTAGAAGTCAAATTTGGAATTTACAATTCAAGATTATTTTCCGACGAAGATAAGCGACCCGGAAGAAAGTTTCTTGGGATCTTCTCCACGGGGATTCATCTGCATGCCGGCTGCCTGGATTTCAGCAGGTATCTGGACTGCCTTGCGATCGTCGAAAATTCCGAGATGATCTCTGCCATCCTTGCCTATCTTGCGGTCGAATTCAAGACCCAGACGCTTGATGTCAAACCAACGCATGCCGGTGTGGAGCATCTCGATGCGGCGGAAATGCTGGATACACTGCAGCATACCCATTTCATCGGGAGTGCTGATTGTCCAGTTGGAGGGGCATATCTGATCGATGTTGATGGTTTTTGCTATTCCATAACCCGGATTATCTTCCACATAGAATTCGCGGATATCCTCTATGGTAAGGTCTCTGAACATATCCTCGCTACCTACTGCACTCGGGCAATCGCGGCGGGCATTTTCCCACACGATAAGGTCTGCCAACGCGCCGTCGATATCTTTGAGGAAAAGTTTTGCTTCAGCGCGGGTGAGCAGCACTTCCTCGCCTGTGAACTCTGAGCGGGTGTAGTGGGCGTAGCCGATACCGGCAAGCTTATCCGTAAATTCAAACTGCTCGGCAACGTTGCCTCCCATCATATAGCCATATTCAGGTTTGCCGTTGATGTAGGAGCAGCCATTGAAACAGGGGTGCATGCAGAACGAACCTCCCTTGCCGCTCGTGTTACGCCATTGGAAGCGGCTCCACGCAGGGCTTGAACCGTGGATGGTGGAATTCAACGCATCGCGGATCACACCATATCTCACACCTCCCGACATGTGGCGCACCATAGTGGAATAGGTGGGAATGAGCATGAAGTTTCTCGGCTGTTCTGTGCCTTGCTGGAACAAACCATGGTCTGATAAAGTATAGAACTTATCGAGATTAGCGAAATACTTGCTCATATACTGCTTGGTGTCTACATCCGCTCCTCCGAAAGCATTGTTGCAGTGAAGCAGACACTTGTCATACTCGCGGGTGAAAAGATAGAACCTTGCCGCGTATGCCTCGGCTGCAGTCTTGTTGAAGTGATACTTCGGCACAGTGTAGAGGCTGTTGTTGATGAGAAGCAGACCGGCTTCAAGATCCTGACGGATGTTGTCGTAAGTCTCTTTCAGAGTGCCGCGCTGATAATCCGGTTTCACGGTTGTCTCAGGTTTCTTGATATACGGTACACCGAGAAGCGTCTCGTTCACTGCATCGCCGCGGTAGGGATGACAGAACACCTGAGCCAGGATGAAATGGCAGTAGCTGCGGATCATCAGTGCCTCACCGCGGATGGCGAGCTGGGTCGAATCGAGAGTCTTGCCTTCTTTTTCCCAGTTGTCGAGAACTTGAAGCACCGCGTTGGCACCGGCGATGGCATTGTAATGAGACTCCCAGATGCCGGAAGGGCTGTCGCCGGAAGTATTGCTGACGCAGACTTCCCAACGGAACATCTCGTCGTCGCCGCGGTCGCTGGGCGACAGGTTGTAGCGCAGTCCATCCTCGTCGGGTGCGTTGTTGTCTTCGATATTGTCCGACATGATCTCGCACGGCCACCCATAGTTCTGCTGGGGGTAAGACGTCACGAGAAGCATGCGGAGTTTCTCGGTGGTGTCAAGTTCCACTCGGGAGTCGGTCGGAGTGTCGAGGAAGTCACTTCCGCAGGAAGAGAGTCCCAGCACTGCGGCCACCGACAGGGCATATATGAATTTATATGTTTTCATCTTTCTTTTTATTTAATCGTGTTGTCAGAATCCGACACGTACTGTGAATGTGAACTGTTTCGGGTTGGGCGATGCCACACCGCCGGTGTTGAAGAATTCCGGGTCCTGACCGTTGAGCTTGCTGTCGGCATAGATCAGGAAGGGGTTGGTGGCGGCAAACTTCAGCGATGCGCTTGAGATGCGGAGAGCCTTGTTCCAGTTGTCGGGGAACTGATACTGCAGCGAGATTTCCTTCATGCGGATGAAGTCGCCCTTGGCCACACGTTCCGTAGAGTAGTTGTATGCGTTGTAGGCATACGAGAGGTTCGAGTCGTTCTGATACTGACGGAGCGATGCGATGGCAGGCACGTTGGTGTATTTCTCGTCGCCCGAGGCTACCCAGCGGTTGATGAAATCCTTGGGCATCGCTGTCATGTCGGAGTAAGCAGCTGCGAAGACGGGGTCGAGACGCAGCTTGTTGCCGAATGCGTATGTCATGAAGACATTGAGGCTCCAGTTCTTGTAGGTGAACGTGTTGCCGAAGCCGCCGGTGAAAGGAGGATCGACCGGACCTTCATAAATCATGTGGTCAAGGTTCTCCCAATCCTGGAAGTTGATATCAGAAGTTGTCACCTCACCCTTCTCGTTGATCACCTGCGGGATACCGTCTTCGGTCAGGCCTACGAAAGGAATCGAGAAGATGGCACGCACGGGATATCCCTCGAGGGGGAAGCCGGTGCCCTGCACGAGGTCGAGGATACGCGAGCGGGAAGTAAGATCGGTGATCTTGTTCTTCGCGTAGGAGAATGTGAGGTCGGTGCTCCAGTTGAAGTTGGGGAGCATGATGTTGTGGGTAGAGATTGTGAACTCCACGCCATGTGATGCCATCGATGCAACGTTGGCCCACTTCATGATCTCACCGCCCACACCCTGGGTGTAGATGCGTCCGATAAGGTCGTAATTGTTACGCTTGTACCAGTCTACAACGAGGTTGATGCGGTTGTTGATGAAACCGAGGTCGGCACCGATGTTGAGCTCATGCTTCTTCTCGTAGGTGAGTTCGCCGTTGGCGAGCTGGCTCAGGAGGAGCGCCTGCTCGTAAGCGTTTGTATCCTGCTTCCACGGGCGGGAGGGATAGTAGACGGCAGATGCGTTCGACACTGCTTCAAGGCCGGAGTCAGCGGTCAGTGAGTACGACAAGCGGAGCTTGGCGGTGGTCAGAACAGGGTTGACAAACCATGATTCTGCGTCGGCGTTCCATGATCCGGATACGTTCCATGTCGGCAGCCAGCGTGAATTGGAGTTCTTGCCCAGTTTGTTGGTACCCTCGTAGCGGAATGTGCCGCTGACGATGTAACGGTTGTCATACATGAAGTTCGCTGTGGCGAAGTATGCCATAAGGCGGTTGGTGGAGGGAACATACTCATAGTAGTTCATGTTCTCCTCATTCTGCTGTTTGAAGAGCTTCCAGTCGGTGAAGGGGATATTACCGTTCTTGTAGCAGATGCCCCAGCCTTCATAGTTTTCATAAAGGCGGTCGACCTGCTGAGCCTCCATACCGGCCATGGCATTAAGACGGTACTTGCCCTTGAAGTCACGGTCGTAGGTTGCGGTGGCGCGGAAGTCCCACTGGCTGAGGGCGTTCTGGCGATGCTTGATGATACCGCCGTTGGGAAGCACCGAAATCGGGAGCGAGTTGGGATCGTCGGGGTCGGTGTAGAGATAGCGGTTGGATGCGCGGATAGTCGCGTTTTCAGGATCCACACCTGCACGGTAAGCCATCGCCTGGTTCGAATCATCGAGAATGTAATGGTTGGTGTTGGCGGTGCTGCGACGGAATGATCCGAGGGCAGACAGCGTCAGGCCATTGACGGGCTTCCATGTGATCTCACCCTGGAACTTGACGTCGGTCAGGTTGACATCCATGTAATTATTTTCAAGCTCGTTGAAGATATTGAAGTCGGCGTAGTTACGCGTCAGGATAGCGTTCGGGTCGGTCGTACGTGCCGTGTTGAGCGCGTAGGAGTAGGGGTTGATGTCGAACGAACGGTTCACTGCACCCGACACCACGTCGAGTTCCTGGTTGAGTGTGCCGGGAGCTTTCTGCTTACGGTAGCTGTCGGAGGTGAGCAGCTTCACTTTCAGGGTGCGCGAGAGGTTATAGGATGCGTTGGCGTTGAAAGTGTAGCGCGATACGTCTGACGACTTGTACCAGCCGTCGTCTTTCATATAAGAGAAAGAGGTATAGAACTGACCCTTGTCCGTACCGCCGGAGATGCTGACGGCATGGTTCATCATGATGTTGTCGTTGAAGAGAAGGTCGAACCAGTCGGTGTTTCTCATCTCGGCTTCACGCAGGAAGGCATTCTTGGCCGATTCGGTGTTGGGAAGACCGAACTGGCCGGTGACGGGATCGTAGGTGTTGATCAGCTTATACATCGAGCCGTACACGCCGGAAGTGGAGGCGTTGGCGAGGGAGGCAAACGAGAGCCAGCCTTTTTCTTCCATTTCCTTGTTGATGCCCATCTGCTCCTGAGAGTTGGCGATATTGAAGTTGCGGTAGTTGGGCTTCATGCGGTAGGTGAACTCACCCGTATAGTTGATGGAGGTGTGTCCGGAGCGACCCTGCTTTGTTGTGACAACGATCACACCGGCCATGGCGCGCGCACCATAGATAGATGTCGCGGAGCCGTCCTTCAGGATCTGGAACGACTCGATGTCGTCGGCGTTGAGGCCGGCGATGGCGGAGGCGATGAGGGTCTCGGCGTTACCGGAGGAAAGGTCGTCGGCGGAGATTTCCACGTTATCCTCAAGAATCACGCCGTCCACAACCCAGAGGGGCTTGTTGGTGCCATAGATTGAAGTGGCGCCACGAACGCGGATCTTCGGAGCGGTACCGAAAGTACCCGACACGTTCTGCACCGACACGCCGGCGGCGCGTCCTTCGAGCGAGCGGGAGATATCGGCCACACCCGTGAGGCGGCTCTTCTCAGCGTCGATTTTCGTTGACGAACCGGTAAAGAGACGGCGGTCGACGGAACCCATACCGGTCACGACGATCTCTCCGAGCTGCTGGGCATCGGATGTAAGTTCTATCGTCATTGGTTTCTCGGAAACCTTGACCTCGGCGGTACGATACCCCACATAAGTGACTTGGATTACAGACTTGGCATTGGGGGCGGTAATTTTAAAATCACCATCCATTCCAGTAGCGACGGCGGTGTTAGGTTTACCTTTGATCATAACCGTCGCGCCGATAGCGGGTTCATCGGCTTCATCCTTGAGTGTGACTCTACCGGTGACCACAATGTCGGCGTAAGCTCCCAGTGCTGCGAGCAAACTGAGAGTCAGGAGAACTAATTGTTTTTTCATTGCACGTTCCGAAATGCGGTTCTTTAAATAAACGACCGGAGTCTCAATTATGGAAATAAGATGAAAAGCCGGTCATGAAAATAGTTAATTTCAAATTGAATGGTATGAGATGCCGGGAGAAGAGTGGGAGTGGAATCGCGGAGGAAACGGCTCCAGCATCCCAAAAACGACAATTCATATCGCAAAGTTACAAAAAAATATTGTAACTTTTGCAGAACATTAAAGTTTTTTTGTTAAAAAACGCGGTAAAAATATGTTAAAAAGCATGATTGGGAAAAGTAAATTTTCAGATAATATTTCTTTTTGTAAAGCTGCGACTTAATTTTTGCCAGATATACCAAAAAAGAGGGGTTAAAATCAGCCCCAATCCGATGTGACATGGCATTTTGTCAGAATTGACAAAAATCAAGTTTTTTCGGCACCCAAATTTCAGAAGCGGGATTTAAGAAAATTCAAATTTCAAAATTCTCCATTCCCCAAAATGCAATGATATTTGTTACTGTGCCCCGAAATTCATTTCGGGGAAAGCAAGCAAAGCGGAGAGCAGGGAAAGCAGGAGCAGGGAAAGCGAAGGGAGCAAAAAAAGCGGCATCCTTTTTGGATGCCGCTTCTTAATATTGCAAGTGATAACGTCAGCGTACCACCACTTTCACAGTTTCATTACCGTAAGTCACGAGATAGATGCCAGGAGTGAGGTTCTCATTGCGGAGCTGCTGGCCCGAAAGATTGCGCACCACTGCACCTGCAGGAGCCGTCACGCATCCGATGCCCCCCGAAATCTGCACATCGTCAGACTCAACACCATCCACAGCACCCGGATCGTTAGGTTTACCCTTCGGCAGATCCTTCGGCACGAAAGTGATCACATTCGATGTGTCGGAGCAAGGAATACCTTTGACCGCGCGGACGTATGCCTCAATCTCATTATTCCAGAAACCGATTGCCACGCTCATCACCTTGTGCGATGTGACATTGCCGACATTAAACTCATCATACAGGCCGAAAATCTTGCCTGTGCTGACACGCTTGATTGTCACCTGATAGGAATCAGCGCCTTCCACCGGATCCCACGTCAGCGTGAAATTCTTGGCTGTGCCGGTGTCGGCGTAGGGATTGTCGTGAAGCAACGGTGCGCCTGTCGGAGGTTCGGTTATGGTATTGTAATCAAACGATCCGGTCAAAGTCTCTGGATCGTATGCGATCGACATTATATATGGCGACTCCCAATATTTATAAGTCTTCGAAGGAACGAGTTCATTTGGCGCGCCCGGATAAATATTGCCACTTTCATATATGGGATGCTTATCGCCGTTCGCATACTGTATCTCCACATTCGAACCCTTTTTGGAATTCACCTGATTGCTGGTCCATGTGTTTTTCTTATAATTGATGCGCCAGATCATCACGCCGGGCTCCGGAAAACAAGAATCCCACTTTGAGTTGTCGCGTGTCTCGACAACGAAATACTCATCGTAGAAGCTCGACAGGTCGCTCGACTTCGGAATGCGGATTCTCACTGCCTGAGGAGTGTCTGAATGGCCGAGAGCCTTCAAGTCGTAATGGGTGTCATCTTCTGCATCTGTATATTCCAGCCAGTTGCACACCCACTGCTCGTAGGCAGAATAACCGGGAGGCATGCAGCCGTCGAAGTTGTAGCTGCCCTGGTCCATCACGTCCCAATTGCCGGGAGTGACTACATTGCCGGAATATTCCGTATCATAAAGGTCGGGCAGGCCGAGCACGTGGCCATATTCATGGCAGAATGTTCCGATGCCATCCACCCAGGGTTCCGATCCGTCGGCCCATGATTGCTTGCCGGTGCGCGGATCCCAGCCCTTGAGCTCGTTGGCGCAGGCATAGGGGCCCACCCTCACTCCGTCGAAACTCAACTTGAGAGCACCCATCCACTGAACGTAGTACTGATAATCGTACTGGTGGGGCCAGATGGTCTTGGTGTCGGAGTCGGCGCTGCCGTAGCCTGCATAGTAGATGAATACGGTGTCGAGGATGCCGTTCTCATCATAATCATAGTCTGCAAGGTTGAGTTCGCCGCTCTCATGAAGTGCCGTGATGGCCTCACGGATAAGCGACGCCATGTGGCCGTTGTTGCTGTCTTCATAATATGCGGCGTTATGGCTCACCTTCACCGGGCCATATACGTCAAACTGGGGAGTGTAAAGCCCGTGGGAGACATCTGTGAAATAATCGAGCGCCGAGCCGCGGCCGCCATAGTCGGAGAAGCCGGGTTCGTTGAGCTGGCGGGTGAAGTAATCTTTCGGATTCTCCACGTAGAATTCCACATCCTGAAACTCCACGAGCACCACGAGCGAACGGGTGCCGTTGCCGATGGTAGGATAAGTGGAGCGGCCATCGGCGTTGAGAGTCGCCATGCGCTGCATGGAGGAAGAGGCGTTCTGCTGCACGCCGGGAGTATAGTTGATAAATTCAGGATTCTGCGAGTTGGCTATCGCCTCGGCGCGGAGCATACTTACGTTTTCCTTGTTGAAGGCAAGCGGCTTGCCGTCGCGGAGGGTCGTTTCGAGGAAGCCGGCCGCATTGCGGTGCATGATCTGCGTGCAGGCGGCGTCGGTGATGACATGGAAGCGTTCATCACCATGCACCCGGTATTCCACTGTGGAGCCATCGGGATTTGTCGCGGTGCGGAGACGTGGGTCTGCCGGGACAGCCCATATCAACGAAGAAACTGCGAGCGACATCGCAGCGAGGAGTGTTTTCAGTCTGTTCATAGAAGTTGTTCTAATGCGTATTATGGACTAATTAGTTGATTAAAGCCTTTCGAAAGATGATTGAAACCATTCGAAAAAGGCCTCCTTGCTCGGGAGGCCAATCATTAATTGTTGCCTTACCAAGATTCGAACTTGGACAAACAGAACCAAAATCTGGTGTGCTACCATTACACCATAAGGCAATCGTTGTCGCCACAGAGACGATTAGCCTCTCATAGCGAATGCAAAGTTAAACAATATTTGCGAAAGATGCAAATTTTTTACCACATTTTAGGTCCCATTTCATAAAATTTCAGAAACCCCGGGGAGCTTTTCGACGGAAGATTTGCACGCATGGAAGAAAGAGCCGTCCGGAAATCTAAAAATTCAACATTCAACATTAATCCAACATTCAACATTATTATGGCATTCCCCATTATGCATTGTGCATTGTGCATTGTGCATTCAACAATTTGCAATATTCATAAAAATACGCTATCTTAGCGGAAAATTACTGTCTATATGAAATCAATGGCTCTATTTTGGGTGTTGGCATGTTGCTCGCTGCTCGGGCATGCCTCCCGATTGCTTGACTACGTTGACCCCCGCATCGGGTCAGAAGGTCTCGGTCGTGTCTACATCGGTCCTTGCGCTCCGTTCGGCATGGCGCGGCCGTCGCCCGACTGCACTTCATCACCGAATTCCGGATGGTTGCCCATGCCGGAACGAGTCGATGGATTTGCGCAGACACATGTCAGCGGCACCGGGGGAGGCCCGAAATACGGGAATATTCTGCTCATGCCTTATTGCGGACAACCCGCTTCGCCACAGATATATGACTATCGGGCAAGTGAAACCATCCTTCCGGCATATTACTCTTCTACATTCAACGACTCCGGTATCATGACTGATATCACGGCTTCCGACAGAACCGTTGCCTATCGTTTCCATTTTCCGGCCGGCCCGGATAAAGGTCTTAAGATTGACGCCGGATTCTTCCTAGGCGAGTCGCCCACCCCCGACGCGCGTGAGGCGCAGCAGTTTGTCGGTTCTGAAATTCAGATTCTCTCTGACCATGAGGTCTCCGGCTATTCGCGCATACGTGGCGGATGGAACAATGGCTGGGCATATACCGTGTATTTCTACGCTGTGGCGGATACTCCTTTTGCCGATGCAAAGACCTTCAAAGGAGACCGGATATCAACCGACAGACAGCAATACGACTCCGGTGAGAAAACAGGGGCTTTGCTGACATTCCCTGAAGATGCCGCAGCAATCGACGTGCGCGTAGGCATATCTTTTATCAGCGAACTGAAGGCCCGGCATAATTATGAGACGGAATCCCGTGGCAAGTCTTTTGATGAAGTCCGCGCTGCAACTGAAGCCAAATGGGAAAACATCCTGCAGAAAATCGAAATAGCCGATGACACTCCCGACAACTATAAACGCATGTTCTACACAGGAATATACCATACGATGCTGATGCCTTCCGACAGAACAGGCGAGAATCCGCTTTGGACTGATCCTGTGCCTTATTACGATGATTTCTACGCCCTCTGGGATACTTACCGCACGTCGATGCCTCTCATCGCAATCGTCGAGCCTCAGCGGCTCGCCGATATGGTGAACTCCTTGGTCAACATCGCCCGCCGCGACGGATACATGCCCGATGCGAGGAGCGGCAACTGCAACGGTCGCACCCAGGGCGGTTCCAATGCGGAAGTCGTCATTGCCGACGCGTGCATGAAAGATATTGAGGGTATCGACTATGAGGCGGCTCTGAAGGCGATGCTCGTCGATGCAACTCTGCCGCCCGGCGGCAATCAGGAGGCTGAAGGCAGGGGCGGTCTGTCAGAATATCTCAGACTGGGATACATTCCTCACGGCATACCTCGTGCCGGCAACCGCACGGTGGAATATTCCCTGTGCGATTTCGCGATTCATCAGGTGGCGAAGAAACTCGGCAAGGATGACCTGGCCGACAAGTATCTGGAGCAGTCACATTCATGGAGAAATCTATGGCGCGACGATTATGTGCACGATGGGGTGAGCGGTTTCATAATGCCCCGCGACGCACAGGGAAACTGGCTTGACTCCCTCACTTTCGGACACTCCCGGACGCTGAAACCGAAATACAAATATACCCCCGTCACATTCGAAGGACCTTGGTACACTCCCTGGTGGGATATGTTCTTCTACGAGGCCTCTTCCTGGGAATACTCGCTCAGCATGCCGCACGACGTGGAGGAACTCATCCGGAAATGCGGAGGCCCGGTAGCTTTCGAACAACGGCTTGACAAGTTTTTCGACAAAGGTTATTTCAATGTCAACAATGAACCCTCATTTCTCTCTCCATGTCTGTACCACTGGATCGGACGCCCGGATAAGTCAGGCGACCGAATACGACGGATAATAACTGAAAACTACAGCGACTCCCCCGACGGCCTGCCCGGCAACGATGACTCCGGTGCAATGTCTTCCTGGCTTGTCTTCAATATGGCCGGAATTTATCCGAATGCCGGCCATGACTACTATCTGATACATACGCCCCTGCTGAGGCGCACTGCCTTCAATCTCGCAGATGGCAAGGTGTTTACGATTGAGGCTGAGAACTTTTCTCCTGAAAACACAAAGATATCCGGAATATTTTTAAATGGCAAACCGCACGATTCATTCTTCCTCAGGCATTCCGATCTCGCTGCCGGTGGTTCCCTGAGGCTTGTCATGGGGCCCGGCGAGGCCCCGGAGCTCGCGATCGCTACGGATGTCTCCGGAATCGACAAGCTGCCGGACAATGACCGGCAGCTCATGTCCCTTTCTGACACGCTCGACGCTACTTACAAACTACACGGACAGACACGAAGATTCAAATTCCGGTTCTACAGGGAGAACGACGGCGGGGTGACACTTCATTGGAATATAGTGCGCAACTTGAAACTGTGGGAAGGTTCTTACAGGATGTCGGCGAAAGCGGCCGACAACGGGTCGTCGATGAGTCTGCTGATGCCGGAAGATGGAAACCATCTGGCGCTCCCGGACAACGAGACATTCGGCATGATATCCCGCTCTGCATTCAACGCTCTGAAAAAGAACGGGACTTTCTCCTATGATGGCATCATATACGAGAAGACGGGTGATGACATATCTCCACTCGGCAAGGTAATCGTGGTCAATAATCTCCAAGAAGGAACTATGATGCGGATTCTCGACAATCACGATTTGCCCTTAATTCTGGAAATGGTCGATAATCCGCTGGAAGTGAACTGGCTGATTAAATAAGTTTCATCATCTTTCAATAGTATGGCAATCGGAAGACAAGGAGCCTTCCGATTGCGAAGAGCCGCCGGATGGCGAGAAGCCTCCGGATGGCTTAGAGGCGTCAGAAGCGGTCGAGCACCGTCTGGAGCAGCTCGCGCACGCGGGGCTTGTAGTCGGTGTTGGCTTTCGACGCGCGCCGTTCGGCTATGATGCAGCATACGGTCATGGCGCGGTGGCCGAGCATGCGGGCCATGCCCGAGAGGCATCCCGATTCCATCTCGAAATTCGTCACCGGACGCCCCTGATAGCGGAAACTCTCTATCTTGGCGTTCAGGTCGGGGTCGGCAAGCTGAAGACGCACCTTGCGCCCCTGAGGAGCATAGAAACCTACGGCGGAGATGGTGAAACCACGCACCATGTCGTCGCGCCCGATGCGCGCCACGAGCTCAGGGTCGGCATCGACAGTGTAGGGAGCGGCCCACGATTTCATCCAGCCCGTGTGGCGGGTAAACTCGCGCTCGAAGTCAAGATCGCACACCTCGTCGCGCATCTTGTAATAATTAAGTATGCCGTCGGTGCCGGTAGCCTTTTCCGCTATCACGAAGTCGCCGATGTGCAGGTCGTCCTGCAAAGAGCCGGAAGTGCCCACGCGCACCATGTTGAGAGTGCGGTGCACTGGTTTCACCTCGCGAGTCTTGAAGTCGACATTCGCCAGGGCATCCAGCTCGGTCACCACTATCTCTATGTTGTCCGACCCGATGCCGTGCGAGATGCACAGCACATCCTTACCTTTATATTTACCTGCTATGGCATGAAACTCGCGCGACTGCACGTCGTAGTCGATCGAATCGAAAAATTCAGCCACCATCGTCACCCTGCCGGGATCGCCCACCATGAGGATGTTGTCGCGGAGCTGGTCGGGACGGAGATGGATGTGAAACACACTTCCGTCTTCATTGATTATCAGTTCAGATGAGTCTATCATGATTTTAATATTGAATTTTGAATGTTGAATTTATTTATCAGCCCTCCCTTTCTTCATGCCCGTGGTTGGCATTACAGCACGGAAGTGACAGAAAAATCCTTACATATATATAACAAATAACTTACCGATTGTTGTTAATTATAAAAGACAATTGATGAAGTTGTTTAAACTTATTTTTTCGTTAAGATTTCGTCAGGTTTCCGAGGGGATTTTTCTTCAGGAAGAAGGAGCGATGCGGGCATCGCGACTGATGAGTGAAGG
>JAUNFY010000064.1 GCA_030524805.1 Bacteroidales bacterium
GCGTAATGGCCCGTTGTCGGAGTCAAAAGCCATTGAATATATCACCAAAGTAGGTAAGGCCCTGGAGTATATACACTCCAAGAATATGACACATTTCGATGTCAAACCCGCCAATATCGTGGTGCGACGCAGCGACAACGAACCGATCCTCATCGACTTCGGCCTTTCCAAACAATACGACCAGAGTGGCGACGCCACCTCCACCATGTTGCAAGGTGTGAGCCAAGGTTATTCTCCGATGGAGCTATACAACATGGGTAGTATTACGACATTCTCTCCGGAGACAGACGTATATTCTCTCGCCGCAACACTATATTATCTTGTGACGGGCAACGTGCCACATTCAGCGGCAGAAATATATGATAAAGGCATCTCAATGCCATCCGATGTATCATCAGCTACAGCAAATGCCATCCGCTCCGCCATGGTCACCCGCTCCAAACGTCCTGTTAGCGTAGATTCGTGGCTCACAGTGTTATTAGCTAACACAACCGCGTATAATTCAAATACAAACACTCGCTCCAAAAATGATTCATCTACTACTGAATACGAACAAACAAGAATAATTGATTCCAATCCGACAGCGAAACCTAAACCTAAACCAAAGGTAGAAAAACTACGTATCAACCAGAATACGAAGATAAAACTGAATCCAATTACAAGTCTAAAATTTGGATTATCGCGTGTTGCTGTTTTTTAGTTGTGGTCGGGCTGATAATTTTGAATACTATCAATGGTATATAAATAAAAAGAATAGAGCATTCAATCAGACTGTTGTTGCACCCGCAGGTGCACCCATTTGGTGGTGGTCAGCTATCGACAAAAGCAGTTTATCAATTAATCCGCCCATTTCGTCAAACACACTTTAAAAGTTGACAATACTTTGGATATTATAGATTTATTTTGCAAACAAACGACAAAACAACTTAATGAAGTTGTTTAAACTTATTTTTTCGTTAAGATTTCGTCAGGTTTTCGAGTGGATTTTTCCTCAGGAAGAAGGAGCGATGCGGGCATCGCGACTGATGAGTGAGGGAAAATACGCCGAAAAGATGGCGGAAGGTTAATGAAAAGAGTCTTGGGTTTTAACACTTCATGTTGATTTTTTTAATTCGTAAATAAGTTTAAACAACTTCAATATGTTCGAAATAATCTGGATAGCCGTATGGGCTTTAATTTTCGGTATTTTCTCCGACCCTTCCACAGGGCAGGTATTGGGCTTTATTTTTATTGGCATTGGTGGTCCTCTCGGCAAGTGGCTCTATGATTCTCTTGTCAGATAATATATTGAAGAAATGCAACTAAAACCAAACACCGAACTGCAAGGCGGTAAATACCGCATCATCCGTGTCCTCGGACAGGGAGGATTCGGCATAACATATCTCGCCGAGAATACATTCTTTGAAAAGATGGTCGCCATCAAGGAATTTTTCCCGAAAGACTTCTGTGGCCGCGACAATACAAGCCACCTGACTCTCGGCACTCAAAACAATGCGGAAACTGTTGAAAAACTGAAAGCCCGTTTTCTGAAAGAAGCCAAGAACATTGCCAAACTCGACCATCCCGGCATCATCAAGATCCACGATGTCTTCGAGGAAAACCACACAGCCTATTATGTCATGGACTATATCGATGGTGAAAACCTCAATGAGATGGTCAAGCGTAATGGCCCGTTGTCGGAGTCAAAAGCCATTGAATATATCACCAAAGTAGGTGAGGCGTTGGAGTATATACACTCCAAGAATATGACCCATTTCGATGTGAAACCGGCCAATATCATGGTGAACAGTTCCGATGACAATCCCATTCTGATTGATTTTGGCCTTTCAAAGCAGTATGATTCCAATGGAGATGCAACTACAACCATGCTGACCGGTGTCAGTCAGGGTTATTCGCCTCTGGAATTATATGAATCTGAAAACGTAATGACTTTTTCACCCCAAACTGATGTTTATTCACTTGGGGCTACTCTCTTGTATCTTATTTCAGGCTCCGTACCTCCGACTACCACACAAATCCTCAGAGATGGTTTGCAATTTCCAGCAAATGCATCTGCAGTAGTATGTAGTGCCATAAAGCAAGCTATGAGGACTAATAGTGCAAACCGATATAAATCTGTCAAGGACTTTTGCCAAGCACTGCATAAATCTGCAGGTGTCTCTGAGAGTGTCGTTGATACTGAGGATGAAACAAAGTCCAACGATTCAAATCAAGAAACCGACAATACACACTTGATAGCCTCCAGCTCGGTATCGGCAAGTGATAACGAATCAAAAATCCATAATCCTCAAGAAGGAGATTATGTAGAACAATATCAAGAGAAGGAATATGAGGAAGAACCATCTAAGTGGAAGCGCTTCCTTAATTGGATTTGTGGAGTTGGAAATTTGGTAAATGCGAACCAAATCCCTGCAAGTAAAAAGGTATCCTATCTGTTTGCTTTTATTGTTTTGATTATTGCGGCTGCCATCTTCCCTATTGCAGGCTGGTTGTTTGTC
This sequence comes from Bacteroidales bacterium, assembly GCA_030524805.1. GTDB lineage: Bacteria > Bacteroidota > Bacteroidia > Bacteroidales > Muribaculaceae > Lepagella. The sequence goes on from JAUNFY010000064.1 coordinate 2,499, forward strand.
GTAGCCACTTATAAATATATTCGGGCATCCTTGCAACGTTTATTCTTTGCTGATTATCTCCATGAATGGGATGATGCGGCGGACTATTCTAAAACAAAAGCAACAACTATTGTTATATTAATTCTTTTGATTCCTGTATCATTGGGTATTTTGATTTTCTCTATAATTCAATCAGATAATAAGAAAGAAGTAACTGAATATATAACAAATATTTCTGCACAATGTCCATTCAATTTGTTTGACGTACAGGTGTCGTCTGCAAGTTATGTAAATGGAGACGTAATATTCACATGTCATTCTGCAGATAGCATACACCACAACCGAGATCGCCTGAACACGCTTAATATAGATTTATGGAAGCCGGCATTTATCAATGAGTCTCTTCCTCATTATATGATTTTTAAAGATAACGATATTATCTTTAAGTTTTACAACAATGGGCAAGAAATGAAGTCGATAACCATTTCGTCTAAGGATGTAGAGAAATATAAAAATATTTCAGATTCAGAAAGGGGGAAACAATTTATCGCATCTTTTATGGAATTGGAGAATACATATTTGCCTTACGATTTGGGTGCTGGCGTGAAGATAACTCAGGTCAATCTCAATTCTATACCATCATATGGGAATGACAAAGAATATCTGAAATTTACGTTCGCAGACTACAACAATGAGATGGTAAGGCAATTCGGTGATAGTCTATCGTATAAAGTTTCTCAGTTTATCCCTTTAGGCCTGCCATATCTCGCGGAGAGCGTGATGGAATCAACAGATGGAATTGGATACGAAATCATCAATGGCTCAAATACAACTATTGAGAATGTCGTATTCACGTCAGAAGAAATCAAAGAAATGCTTAAACAATAGTTGATATGGGTTAGAGTTCAGATATATAACAATTACCAAGGCGTGAAACTGGCAATAGGCGCAATCCTTTTATATTTACATTTGCTGAAGTAACACGCAATTTAATAGGGATAGGACATCACATTGAATCATAATCATATGCAATTAGCACCAAATACAGAACTACAAAGCGGCAAATACCGTATCATCCGTGTCCTCGGACAAGGAGGCTTCGGCATAACCTATCTTGCCGAGCATACCATGCTCGACAAGATGGTGGCGATTAAGGAGTTCTTCCCGAAGGAGTATTGCGACCGTGACAATACAAGCCACTTGACAATCGGCACTCAAAACAATGTCGACCTCGTCGCTCAGCTTAAAAACAAGTTTATCAAGGAAGCCCGCAATATTTCAAAATTGAGGCATAACAATATCATCACTATCCATGACATCTTTCAGGAAAATGATACCGCCTACTATGTGATGGAATATGTGGAAGGGGCCTCGCTATCCGAAATTGTTAAGAAGGAAGGAACCCTCAATGAGGTGGAAGCGTTGGGCTACATCAGCAAGATAGCAGATGCCGTGGCCTACATGCATTCACTGAGCATGAACCACCTTGACCTGAAACCTGCCAATATAATGGTGCGTAAATCGGACGATGAACCCATCCTCATTGACTTCGGACTTTCCAAACAGTATGATGCAAGCGGTGGACAAACCTCCACAACTCCTATCGGCATAAGTCATGGCTTCGCTCCAATAGAGCAATACCGTCCTGGCGGTGTGGCTACATTCACCCCTCAGACAGACATATATGCCTTAGGCGCCACTCTTTTTAATCTTCTGTCAGGCTCTGTCCCTCCTCACTACAGCGACATCCTCGAGGAGGGGTTGCCTCCTTTGCCTAATTCGGTCTCCAGGCAAACATCAGATGCCATAGGGCACGCTATGGAAGTCCGAAAAAACAAACGCCCTGCCTCGATAGAAGATTTTCTGGGAGAATTGTACCCAGATCTATTTAAACAGGATGCCGAACATGCTCTGATTCCAAATCCAAAACGGGAAGTCGAACAAATGCCGACCATCAAACATGTCATACCGGTAATTGAGGAAACCGTATTGTTAGCTTCTTCAGATAAGAAACAATCTGAAGCAAAAGTTGCATCGTCGGATTCTCATGCAGATGTAAAGAACTCACCCGATATCAAACTGGATATTGCAAAAGATAAACCCGCATATCCAATTGAGATTGATGGTATTGAGTTTGTGGATCTTGGTCTCTCTGTCAGATGGGCTAATATGAATCTCGGAGCAAAAAATCCTCGTGATGTGGGATTGTTCATAAACAAAACGGTGGCTGAGGAGGCAAAAAATGTCTATGAGTTTAATCTGAAAGGTGCTAAAGTCCCGACCATCGGACAGTGGGAAGAATTGAAGAATAACTGCAGTTGGGAATGGACTGAACTTGGAGGTGCCGGTGGGTATATGGTAAGAGGTCGGAACGGCAACTCTATATTCTTGCCGTTCAGCGGTGAGAATAATGAATTTAGTTTCAGAACATTCGGCCGATTGTTTACACATGAGACTTTTTATGATACGATCGGTGAAATAAGTAAATACTATTTCTATTATGCCCATGGAGGAATATATAAATGCACGAAATACTCATTAAATTATAATTGTCCGGTTAGACTTATCTATCAACCGTAAGGAATGAGCATACTTGAATGATGACTCGGATTCTATCCTCGTAACTTCAAGTTGAGCTTGCGAAACTTGAAGTTATTTCATCACTTAAAAGCAATGTTTTATCATTCGATGTCTAAAATATTTGACATTCAGAATTTTCACAGTTAAATTTGCATTATAATTAAAATACCTGATAATATGAACAACGAAGAAACACGTCTCTTGAATGAGGATATCGTAACGCAAGGGCAATCCAAGTCAGATCAATCTGCTTCTACTGTTTCCCGGAAATCTGCAAGAAAAGGAAATGCTGTCGCTGCCGGCGCAGGTGGATTTGTTGCCGGAGCCGCAGTCGGCGCCGCCGCCACTGCAGCCGCTTCTCCATCTGATACTGAACTGCCGGAAGAGGTGGAAGAAATAAAGGCTGAGACTGTAGAGACTCCGGAGCCTGACCAGGTTATTCTGGCCAACGATGAGGGTATCCGCTATGCCCATGTCGATGCCGGTAATTTCAGCGATGCCTTCGCCCAGGCCCGTGCCCAGGTTGGCCCAGGCGGTGTGTTTGAATACAACGGGAAAATCTATGCCACTTATACGGCTGAGGAATGGAACGGAATGTCGCAACAGGAACGTGTGGATTTCCAAAGTCACGTCTATGATGTCGCCCCCTCGCGCCAGCCGTCGCCATCAAACACTGATCATGCGCAGACGGAGGCCGAACTTTCCGAACCCGCACCGGAAGTGCTCGCGGTAAATGAAGAGATGATCGATGTGGAACCGGTTGATAATGAAATAAGAGTGCTTGGAGTCGAAACCGTTCAGGATGACTATGGGAATATCATGAACGTGGCGCTTGTGGAATGTGGTGGCGACCAGGCCATTCTTCTGGATATTGATAACGACGGCACTATCGATGTCCTTCTCCATGACGACAATGTAGATGGCTGTCTTCAGGAGTCTGAAATCCATGATGTGTCCGGAGCAAATCTGCAGGTAGCCGACCTAATGCAGGCTCATGTTGCTCAGGAAGGTGATATGCTTTATGCCTCCAACGACACTATGCCCGACTACGTCAACGACGCTGACTTTACAATGAATGCGTGATGGGAAAGATATTCATCGAATGTCCGGAATGTCACCAGAAGTTGTCGTTCAATGAGGTGCCCGGATATCAGAATATGGTGATAGAGTGTCCCAAGTGCCATTTCAAGGCCAATGCCAGTGTGTATCAGGGCGGAGCGCAGGCTCGTGGCGCACAGGGTGCGGATGATATGCCCACCCAGCTTGTCGTTCCTCCGAATTCCACACTCGACGTAGGTCAAATCCGCGTCAAGTCCACGAATGAAGTGCAGTGGCTGAAACCGGGCTGCAACGTGATAGGCCGACGTGCTCAGACCGGTACCGCCGACATCAAGATCAGCAAGGATATGTATATGAGCCGCAGTCATGTGCGGATAGATGTTGTCAAGAAAGGTAGTGGTTACGAACATCATCTTGTGGAGATCAATTCCAAGAATATCGTAAAACTTAACGGAAAACCGATCAACAGGGGGGATGTGCTTGTTCTTAAATTTGGAGATGTCCTTACTTTGGGCACTACCGATATCGTTCTTGAATCTGACGACGACGAAGCTACGCGTTTGGCATAACTCTATCCAATACCACATTTCATAAGATATGATAACTATTAGAAAACCTCTCTGCTTCTCTGAAATAGGAAGAAAGGATAATCAGGAAGATTATCTTTTTCCCCGTCATGCCGATGAAAACAACCGAGTATTTATAATGTGCGATGGCATGGGAGGGCATGACAACGGCGAGATTGCAAGTAAAACCGCCGCAACTGCTTTGGGCGACTTTCTGATGTCTTGCGGCATGGTGGATATTCCGACTTTTGAGGATGGGCTTCAGAAGGCTTACGATGCTCTTGACGGAATCGACACGAACTCAGCCAAGAAACCTGGCACCACCATGACCTGCCTGTGTCTCAACGAGGATTCATATCTTGTGGCGCATATAGGCGACAGCCGTATCTACCATATAAGGCCATCGCTTTATAATGCAGAGACAGGACGTGGTGGTATTCTGTATCAGTCGTCAGACCATTCGCTGGTCAATGATCTGCTTAAAGCCGGAGAGTTGACAGAGGAGGAAGCCCGTGATTTTCCGCAGAAGAACATCATCACCCGCGCCTTGCAGCCACATTTGGAAAAGAGGTATAAGGCGGATGTGTATTTGTTTGACGATATTCAGTCGGGCGATTATTTCTTCTTGTGCTGTGACGGGGTTTTGGAGCAGCTTTCAAATGAGGACCTGTGCCGTATATTGTCCGACAGCCAATCCGATGATGCCCGAAAACTGGGTCAGATAAAAGAGATCTGCGATGGCAAGACACGCGACAATTATACCTGCTGGCTGATTCCGATCGATAAAGTAAAAATCACGGCAGACTCAATGACTTCCACCGTTATCCGGGCTGATTCTGAGCAGCCTGTGTTGTCTGATACCAAATCATCAACGGTCAACGAAGCCAAGTCTGCGATTACTCCGGAAAAGAAATACATTTCTGTAAAGATTCCTTTGCCGAATATCAGATTTAAGCCATTGGGCATTTCCCGAAAGGCTATTTACTGGTGTATTGCAATATTATTTATAATTCTCGTCGCCATTTGCAGTGCCCTTTACACGTTTAAAAGGATGAAGCACTCGAACGAAAGTCCAAAAATAAGAGTGGAATCAACCGTAAACCGTGACAACATCAAATTATAATTATAATATTTCGAAATAATAAAATTATTACGAAATAGAGATCTAAGACAAAAAAAGCGATGCCGGAAAGGCATCGCTTTTTTCGTAGTATATATGGTGGAATGATTATCTGCGGGTCACTTTCATGGTCTTGACAGTGCCGTCGGCAAATTCGATACGCTTGATGTAGACGCCGCCTGAAGGATTGGCTTCTTTCTGGCCCATCAGGTTGTAGAAGGTCACATTCTTCACTTCCTTGCCGCTCACGATGCCGTCTACGCTGTTGGGATCTTCGAACACTGCAATCGCGCTGTAGAGTGCGTTTTCAGGATTCTCCTCGCGTCCTTCCGGATAGTAGATGGACTGAACGCCGATGGTCTTCACAGCATCAGTCGGATAGAGGTATACGGTGTGCCATGCTCCCTCCCTAAACATGTCATATCCGTTCTCGGGTGTGTTGTAGGGAAGTTCGGTTACGGGTTCCCAGATGCCCATTTCAGGAAGGTCATAGTCGTAGGTGTCAGGATCAAATGTGTAAAGTTCGTCGTTGACAAATATTCTGAAGTAGAGATTGTTCACGTCGAGCAGATTGTCGTTCTCATCAAGCGGAGCGAGGTTGAACTCAATTGCGGGCACTCCGTCAAATCCTCCGATGAAGCCTGAGTCAGGACTCACCGGATTGGTAAGGGTGGAGAGATCCTGCTCCTTGATGGTCATGCCGATGTAGGCGGCAATGTAATTGGCGTTTTCGGTATTGGTCAGCGGCGATGTGATGAAGATCAGGTCGTTGTCGGCATCCCATGAGCCATCTTCATTTACTGTCATTGTGTAGCCGCCTTCCTCGATGGTGGCGTCGTCAAGATAATAGTCATCGTCGAGAGCTACCATCGCTCCGCCAGTGAGGTATACGAAATATCCCCAGTTCAGGTCAGCGCCCACCATCTGGTAGTTTTCGAATACTATCCGGTCATCTTCCTTTGTGCCCTTTACCCATGCTTCGGTAAGTCCGGCATACATGCCCTTCACATAGTAGTCGTCGCCGTCTACAGCCACGTCGATAAGGCGCGCATTCTCGTTGTCGTCTACGTCTGAATAGGTCATTGCCCAACCTTCACGCACCTCTGCTGTGGCGGGAACCACTACCGGTGTCTGCTCGGGAAGGGTCAGCACGTTGTAGCGGTCGCCATAGCCTGTGAAGAAGTAGCCTGAATCGTTGTAGCCGCATACGCCCAGAATGAGCGATCCGTCGCCATCCTGCTTGAGGGTGTTGCCCTGCACCTTGAAGCGGAACACTCCGTCGGGTGTCACGCGATAGCTGCGCATTGTCTCGCCCTCTTCATTGAGGTATTCATATTCTTCCACTGCGGTCAGGTAGTAGTTGAACATAGCGTCCGGGTCGTCGGAATCCCAGTCCGGTTCCTGATATACGAGTTGCGGACCGGTGATGGTCAGGTAGTCGCCATCTTTTTCAGCTTTCACCCAGCCCGGCAGACGATACATCGACACGGCGTTGCCGAGCCATACTGTGCCGTCTTCCTGTTCGATATAGTTGACGATGCTGCCTTCTTCGATTATCACTTCAACACCACCGTTAAATTCGCGCAGTGCCTGGCAGGTGCGTGAATAGAGCATCTCGGTGCCCTCAGGCTGATCATACACTATCTCCATGTTCGGATCCGGAGCCGGCAATGTCTGTGCGTTTGCGCCTAGGGCTGCGAAAGCCGCGAGCGCCGCGTAAGTAAAAATTTTTTTCATTGGCTATTGTTTTTTAGTCAGCTTTCGCCATCGAAAGCCGAGTTTTATAGTTTCTGAATTTATAGTTTATTGTCGGATGAATAGATGTTTTGGGTAAAAATATTTAACAAAAGTAGTGATAATATTCCGGATTTGCAAATTTTTTAAGTGGCTTGCAGAATTTAATGATATGATAAATGCGAGATAATCATGAGTCTGATTGGCTGCGGAGTGAAGAAGTGTGGTGGTCTAAGCGGCTGAACTACAATATTATGAATAAATAAAGGTTGAGGGGTGTACCGCCGTCGGCGATACACCCCTCTTTAAAATAGGGATTGTGGGGGATGTTATTTCACGATGAATTTCTTTCCGTCGCGGATGTAGATGCCCTTTTCGAGAGCCGCCGGATTGACGCGAACACCCTGGAGGTTGAATACGGGTGCGTCGGAGCTGTCGGATGTAATCTCGCCTACTCCATTTCCCACGGGGTTGACGATATAGTCGAGCGGGGAGTTGGAGCGACCTTCGCAATACTGCTCAGAAGCCCATTCGAGTGTGCCGAATGCACCGCTCCAGATCGAGATGTTGTAGTTTACTGAGTTTCTCAGGTCCACGCCGTCGCCGCTGAGGCCGATGATCACGCGGTTGGGATTGTCTTCAGGCACCCATGCGCGCAGGCAGTCGTCGCTCAGTTTTTCCCATTCTTCTTCCGAAGTCTGCTTAGATACGCTCCACTTGTTGGCGATAGCCTCGTATATGGCCACGGGTTCGGAGAAGTCGAGAGCGAGCTGGAGTTCCAGCTTGCGCTGGCCGCCGATGCGTACTTCTTCCACGCTGGTGCTTGTCTGCTCGGGTTCGAAATCATATACGGTCTTGTCTTCTCTCGGACAGCCCGCGAGTTTCCATGCGTTGAACTCATAGCGAAGTTCCGGATTGGAGCGGCCGCCGGCTACATTGGAGTTCCATGCGGTATTGCCGAAAATGCACTGCGGAACTACGAGGGTGTAGTCTGCGTCGACATACTGGCTGATGCCGTTGATGCCATAGTAGAAGGCATTGTAGTCGGAAGCGGGGCCGCTGAAGTCGCGGGTCCAGTCCTCATATTTGTTTCCCTCGCTGTCGAGGATATAGCAGTACTGGGAAACTCCGGAAACCCACCATACTTCCTCGTCATATCTCACCTGGATCAAGACCTGGGGAATCATCTCGCCGGTCTCGTTGTCATAAATCTCCTGGAAGAATTCTGCTGTCACTTCAGGCACGAAATCGTATACGAATTCAGGTGTGTCCTGTGCGTTGGCTCCGAGGGCTGCGTAAGCCGCGAGGGCTGCGTAAGTAAAAAATCTTTTCATTGGCTGTTGTTTTTTATTCAGCTTTCGTCATAGAAAGCCGAGGGTTATGGTTTATTGTCGGAAGCCGGGTTGCAAAGGCGGCCCGGCTTCCGGGTTGTTGTTGGAATCAGAGTGCGATTTTGATCGAGGAGTTACCCACGCTTACAATCACTATGCCTTTCGATGCCGGTGTCCAGGTGATGGAAGCGGCGTTGCCGAGGCCGAACGATTTGCCGTCGGGAGTGGCTACAGTCACGTTCTCGCAATCGGGATTGCTGATCGAAAGCACGCCGTTGCGGTAGGAAATCGAGGAAGCGAGGTCGCTTTCCACCATTCTCACGCCCGAGAGTGGAGCGCTCACGAAGTCGATATCGGAGAAGGGGGATACTGCTTCGCCATCGTAGTTACCGCTGATGTCGGTGTGCATTCTCACTGCCTGTGCCTTCTGATAGATTTCGTTGTCGAGTGCGAATTCAGGCACCTCAAACTCGAATGTCGTCGGGTCGAGGAAGCCCTCGGCGAGCTGCCATGTGTTGAAGAAGAACGGATCGTAGAACGATTCGCCGGCTTTATACATCTGCGAGATCTGGATGTCGTCGATGTAGAGGTCGCCGTAGGAGCCTACCGCGAAGAATGCGATCTTGGAGCGCGATGTGCCCTTGGTCAGTTCCACTGTGCGGTTCTGCCAGTCGAAATTCAGGTCGCCTACGAATACGAGCTCAGCCTGGTCGTAGTCGCCCTTATCGTCGTTCCAGTTGTAGAGGCCCACGATGCAGCTTGCATAGTTCTCGAAAGTCGGGTCGTAGGCTGCTGCGAGATTCATGTTGATTGAGATTTTGCCACCATCTTTCGAGAGGTCGAATTCCGGTGAGATCCATGCCGACTGTTCCTGGTGGAGGGATGCTTCATAGAAGAAGGGACAGAGGCAGATGTAATCCTTATAGATCTGGAAGTACTCGCCATACCAGCCCTGCTGGTTGAGGTCTTCGGGGAAATAGAACGACACGATGTGGTTGTCCGACGGATTTTCCTTGGTGAAGACGTCGCCCGGGCCATAAAGCGGGTGCGACCAGTCGGTGAACTGTTCGTTTGTGATCATGAACGGTCCATCCTGCTCGGCCTTGCGGAGTGCCATCGCGAAATAATTGTAGCCGTATGCCGAGAGTATTTCTTCAACTCCGCCTTCGAATATGTTGTTCTCCTTGTCGATGAGTTTCGCTTTGCGCATGGTGGGTGCTACGATGTCGAAGATCTCGATGGGGCGTGATTCGAGCGAGGTGTGCTCGGCATTGTAGGCGGTCACTGTCGCATAGTAGTCATCGTCGATGTTGGAGCCTTCCACCTTGTAGAAGTTCTCTGTGGTCTCGGCCTTGTCGATCAGCAGTTGGCGGTCGCCATAGAGGTCGTTATAGTATACAGTCACCGTATATTTGTCGGCATTTTCCACTGCGTCCCAGTTGAGCACGAAAGAATTCTCGGTGAATTCAGAGTGGGGGCGGAGCACCGGAGTGCCGAGATGGGGCTTGAGGCTATACACGCTCACGTCGTCGATATACATGCCGCCGGCTGCACCCTGACCCACGATGTTGCAGAGTGTCGAGGGACCGGCTCCTTGGAATACAAGGCGGAAAGTGGTCCATTCTGTCGAGATGTGGGTATAGTTGAAGAATGTTTCTTCAAACAGGTCCCATGTAGGTGCCATGCCGTTGGTCTCGGCCACTTCAACTATGATTGAAGCCGGCATTGCCGGGTTTGATACTGCCTCGGCTGTGGCCTTTACCTTGAATTCCACCACGAAAGTGCCGTCGTAGGCGGAGAGGTCGAGCCAGGGGGTGCTGATCTTTCCCTGCGGTGAGTTGGTGCTGAAGGGGAAGTAGAGCATGCCGCCGGCGGGGAATGCGTTGCCGACGCCCCAGCCGCCGTTGCCGGAGATGAATTCAGGGCGCATGTTGTTCCAGGGATACTCATATTCGGGATTTGCCATCGGCTGTCCTTCCTCGTCGTAAAGTATGTTGCCTTCGTCGTCAACGAGCCATTGCAGTATCTCCAGGTTTACGGAGAGATCGGGGTTTTCTTCCGAGCCTTGCGTGAGAAGCGAGAAATCTTCCTTGTCCACGAGTATGAGTTCGCCGAGTTTATCGACCTCTGAGTTACCCTCGTTGGCGAATGCGGAGAGCCTGAGTTGGCCGTTGGCCGACCCCTCGCGCGTTGCGAATCCCTTCACCTTGGATGGTGCCTTGGTGATGGCGCGGTTGGTGAAGGCGCCATATTCTGCCGGAGCCACTGCCGGAGCTGAAGCGGTCGCGGAAAGTGCCAGGGCTGCCATCGGCATCGCCAGGTACAGACGGTAAGAATTTTTCATAAGCTAAATTGTTTTGTGTTGTAAAAATCATTCTTCCGCAGTGTCATTCCGACAGCTGCGGAAGAATGAAACAGATTATTTAATCAAAATAGGGATCAGTGGAGTTGAATCTTGGCAGGTTTGCCCATTACGGGGCACTTGCCGGGGGTGTGGTTGAAGGTGGCCTTGTTGGTCAGCTTCAGCACGCGGCTCTTGACATTGCCGTTGGCAGGTGTGCGGGCTGCCTTGGCGCCTGTCGGGTCGCCCTCAGGTTTGTCGGCGGTAGTGAAGCGGAATTCATTCACCTTGCCCCATTCGCCGTTCACGTTCTTGGCGGCGGCGATTGCCACGCACTCAGTGTTGGGATTGATCTGGAAGTCGGTGGTCGTCGGCTCGTAGAAGAACCAGTATACCATCGGCTGCTCCGGATCTGAGCAGAGGTCAGCCTTGATTTCGTCTGCTATCGGATCGTATTTTTCAGCGAGGTAAACGCCGAAACGATAGCAGGAAGACTGATCGTTGGGTGTGAATGTAAGGAACTGCGAGGGAAGCATCTCGTCGCCCCAGTCGTTGTAGATATATTCGCCGAGTTCGATGTCTACCCATGCGTCGCCTTCGCCGCCCTTAGAGCTGGTGCTGGTGGTGATGTACTGGTAGGGCGCGGGATTGCCATTCTGGTCAAGAGCTACGTAGAATACTTCATATTCTGTGTTGGGGTCCATAGCGTTCCAGGTTATGACTTCCTCGCCTGTGTGGGTGACGCCCCATGCTATTATTAAGTCGGTGATGCTGCTGAATCCGAACATAGGGCCGAACATTTCATACGACTGCTGCATTGCGCCTGCTTTGTCGGCCACGCAGTAGTATTCGGATACATCTTCATTGGGGGTGAACTTGATTGAGAACGAGCGTTCCTGCTGGTCTACCACCTCAGTTGCGATCTGAGGATTGCCCACTACGGTTGCGGCAGGAGTCGAGAAGGGGGCGCGTACCACTCCATCTTCTACGCCATAGCGGTCGATACCGATGGTTACGAGCACATAGTCGCTGCCCGGATTGAGTTCGATGCCGGTGAGTTCTGCGTTGGTGTAGTCATCGTAGAAGACGGGAGTCGATGAATCGCGGTCGATATAAGTGATGAGGGTGAGGTCATTGTAGGCGTTGGCCACCACTGCGGGCACTACGCTAAGTTTGTAGCTGGTGCAGTATTCGTTTTTGGTGACGGCAAGGTTGATCATGTCTGTGTCGGCGCTGAAGATCTCTACATTTGCCTTGGCCTCGCCTTCTACGCGGGCGAAGGAGATGTTGTCGATGCGGTCGAGCACATAGCCCGAAACGTTGCCGATTGAGTTCTGGAGGATGAGGCGGTTAGGTAACTCTTCCTGCTGGGCGAATGCCGGGAGTGCGCATACGAGGCCGGCGAGAATTATGGAGCTGAATTTCTTCATTTCTTGATGAATTTAAATGTCTGGTTGTTGATTTTGATAAGATAGAGGCCCGGTGCGAAGTTCGCTACGTCGATGCTTTCGCCGTTCCATTGCCTGAGGGTGAGCATCAGGTGGCCCGAGAGCGAGGAGATGGCGAGGCTCGCCGGAGTGCCGTCATGGCCGTCGATCTCGAGGGTGGTCTCTACGATGCCGCGGCGCAGCGAAAGCTTGTTGCCTGCCATGATCGATGCCACTGAGTTGCCGTCGGTCTTGAATGTGATCTTGGCGGTGGTTGCGAACGGGAAGATCGCTGGCGCTGCACCCTCGTTGGCAATCTCTACGCCTGTCTGGCTGAAAGAGATCTTGGTCTGGAGCGATAGCGGCACTGTGCTCACTTCGCCGTCGCCGGGCGCGTGGATCTCTACCACGCTCTGCGCTTGGACGGAAGTTAGAGTGCCGAGTAAGGCTACCGTCAGGGTTAGTTTTGTAAATATGTTCATAAACTTTTATGTTGATTAATTTATTCTGTTGTGGATATTGCAGTTTATGCAACTTCTTGATTTGTGAATGATGTTCTGAGCCCGAAATTATACAAAAAAAACGACAACAGCAACACGATTGAAAGATTTATTAAAAAAAAGTTGATAAAAATCAAGAAATGCAGGTCTCGATGCGCATGAAGTGTTAATTATGATGGTCAGAGGTCCGCGGGCGGCGCAGCATCCGGGCGAATAGAAGCGGCTGCCCGTCCGATTTGCGGCTCAGCTGGAAGGCGCTGTGCAGGGGCGTGTCGAGGTCGGCGCGGAGCAGTGTCATCGGCATTCCGTAGTTCGCTTCGTGGAGGAAAGAAAGTTCGAGACGGCTCACTGCGTATTCGTCGTGTTGCTCCAGCGGGAATCGGTTGAGCAGAAGCATCACGTATTTCACCGTGTTGACATGGCGGTAGAAGTCGAGGTCGCAATACTGGAACGCGCAGTCGTAGGGTGGCGCGGTCGCCACGAGGGCTCCTTTGGCGCCCGCCGCTTCGTCGGCTGCCACTATGGCCACATGGCGTGCCTGGCGCTCGATGGGCACTTCCGTTCCCTCTATCATGTCGGCCGGGATGTTGACTTGGCTCAGCCCCAGATTGGTGTGGTCGGCGATGCCCATCACAAGCCAGATGGAGCGGGAATAGCCGAAGACATTTCCTTCGGCATCGTGGATGCGGAAGACGCGGGTAGAGAAATGCCGGTTGGTGCTTTCTATCCACGTAGATATATAATAGGTGGAGTTGACCAAAGGATATGAAAGCATGTCGATGGTGAGGCGCGACAGCACCCATCCGCCGCCAAACTTCTGCAGGTCGGGGTTGCCGATGCCGAGCGAGTTGGCATGTGCCGTGGCGATGTCGATCAGGCGGCTTACGAGCAGCGGAAGGGAAAGTTCCCCTTCGGCATTGGTCTCGCCGGCCGAAAGGAAATATGATTCAGTAAATACCGGTTTCATTATATGTTTTTATTTATGAAATTTAGGGAATTTTATCTATTGATAGAATGTATATCAGTTGAATGTGTCGATGGATTGTATCGATATATGTGCATCGGCAGGGGTAGGGCCGGAATGTGGATTCGCTGGATTGCCGGCAAGCCGATATGCAAAATTAATAAATATTTTGATAAGTAGCTCACAAAAATTAATGATATGATAAATGCGAGATAATCTTGAGTCAGCTTGGCTGCGGAGTGAAGGAGCTTAGCGAGCTAAGCGACCGAACGACAATGCCAAGATGGCCAAGATTAGCCGCAGTTATCGTATCAAGACACTTTCATTTTGTCTGTGCATATATGTCGTTTAATTTTTGTGAGCTACTTAAGTAAGCCGCTCGAGTAAAATGAATTATTATGGCGATAAGGTTTTTCCCCTCAAAAAGGCATTAATTTTGCACTCGGAAACAAAACCAAGAATCATCCCACAGATTCATCCGCATCAAGGGTCCAAG
>JAUNFY010000065.1 GCA_030524805.1 Bacteroidales bacterium
ACTCGGATTCTTCGCGGGAACTATGACTTTAGAGGATGAGAATAGGGATTGGGGGGGCGGGAAAACCAAATGGGGGGATTGCCGTTATATAGGTATGAATAGATTGCTAACGCTTGCTGTGCCGGCCCTCATCGGGCTGGCTTTCATCAGTCCGCAGGCTTCGGCTTGGGACGTGAATCAGAAATATACCGGTCCGAAAACCCCGACCAGCGACACTTCGTGGCACCCCGATATTCTCGAGGGCTATGAGGCTCGCTACGTGGACCAAGGGAACGCGTTTGACGGCCCCTGCCGGAGCACAATCATCAGGAAACGCGCCGCGGCCGACTCGCATAAGGGTTATCTCTATATACACGGCTTCAACGACTATTTCTTCCAAGCCGAGATGGGACAGCACCTTGTAGATTCGGGCTACCATTTCTATGCCGTCGATCTGCGACGCTATGGCCGCAGCCGTCAGCCATGGCAATATCCTTTCAACATCCGCGACTATCACCGCTATTATGACGACATCGATTCGGCCGTGGCCCAGATGCGGCGCGACGGCATCGCCGACATCACACTCTCTGGCCACTCCACAGGCGGCCTCATCGTCACTGCCTACGCCATCGACAAGTCAGACTCCGCAGACATAGAACGAGTAGTGACCGACTCCCCTTTCTACGGCTGGAACTTCAACGCCACCTACCGCAACTTCATCATCCCTGCGGTGAGAAACATATCGGCTGTGTTGAAGAACATCAAGATTCCGCAGGGCGATTGCGACGGCTACGCCTATTCACTCCTCAAGCAATTTGACGGGGAATGGACCTACGACACCGACTGGAAGATGATATACTCGCCGCCTGTCACCTCTTCATGGGTGGGACAGATTCAATCGGCCCACAACAATGTAAAGAAACATGGCGACCGGCTACGCGTTCCGCTGCTCGTGATGCACTCAAGCCGCAAGGTAGACGGCTGCAACTATACCCCTGATTTCCGCTATGGCGATGCCGTACTGGATCCCGAACACATCGTATCGGTGGCCACAAAACTGAAGGATAAAAGTCCGCGCCCGGTGGAGATATGCACCATCGATTCCGGTCTGCACGACCTCATCCTCAGCCTGCGTCCCCACCGCGACGCCGCCTACGATTCCATCTTCTCGTTCATGCGCCGTCATGCCTCGAGCTGACACGTGCGGGAGGTTTCCGATGAAGATGATGGAACCCGGAAGTTGATTCGGCCTTATTTTTTTCTCCTGATAGAAAAGTTTAGACCTCATCATTTGCATCATACATTCTTTTTTGCTAACTTTGTGAAGATTCTAAAAAATCGTAGTTATGGTAACGGACGCAACCCCCTCAAGGCTGCCTCTCTCCTCCCTGCGCGATTGCAAGGCATTATACGATAAAGTGGCGCAAGAAGCGTCATTTTCGGCCGACACCGACCGCATGCTCAAGTCTATCTTCCGGCAGGCTTGCGCCAGCGGCATGTCGCCATTCGATGCGAAAGGGCTGCCGAGAATGGCCATGTCGCTCGAAACGGCCGAGTCGTTCGCCCACTTCATCGACGCCGACCGAAATATCATTCTCGCCATCCTCCTTTGCGATTTCTACGGCGAATCTGTCTCCCACAAGGAGATAGAGGATTGCTGCGGAGCTGACGTGGCAGGCATGCTGCGCGCCATCGCACAGGTGGTGCAATATTCCGCAAAACGGAATCTGCACAATCAAGACAATTTCAGAGGCCTCATGCTCTCGCTCGCCGACGACATAAGGGTCATCATCATAATGATAGTGCGCGACCTGGTGCTGATGCGCCGCATCAACAACCATCCGGACCAGGAATGGGTGGCCAACATGGCGTTTGAAGCCAATGTGCTCTACGCCCAGCTCGCCCACCGGCTCGGCCTCTACAAAATCAAGGGAGAGCTGGAAGACCTCTCGCTGAAATACACCAACCGCGAAATCTACAAGCAGATCGCCAACAAGCTGAACGAGACCAAACGCTCGCGCGATGCCTACATAGAGAAATTCATAGCGCCGGTGAAGCAAAAGCTTGAGGAAGCCGGCCTCACCTTCTCGATAAAGGGGCGCACCAAATCCATCTCGTCCATCTGGGCCAAGATGCGCAAGCAGAAGGTAGACCTCGACCGCATCTACGACCTCTTCGCCATCCGCGTCATCATCGACACGCCTCCGGAGAAGGAAAAAAGCGACTGCTGGCTCGCCTACTCTATCCTGACCGACATGTACACCCCCAACCCGGCCCGCATGCGCGACTGGATATCAATTCCTAAAAGCAACGGCTACGAAAGCCTTCACGCCACAGTGATGGGCCCCGACTCGAAATGGGTGGAGGTGCAGTTCCGCACACGGCGCATGGACCTCGTGGCCGAGAAAGGTCTGGCGGCCCACTGGCGCTACAAGGGGGTGAAATCCGACTCCACCGACCAGTGGATGAACAACATACGCGACATACTGGAAGCCGGAGAGGAAGACCCCATGCAGCTGATGAAAGACATGCGCCTCGACATCTATACGAAAGAGGTGTATGCGTTCACACCCAAGGGCGATCTCTTCAAACTCCCGGCAGGCGCGACAGTGCTCGACTTCGCTTTCTATATCCACACCAATGTAGGAGCGCACTGCACCGGAGCAATCGTCAACGGCCGACACCGCAAGATAAGCCATACGATACAGAGCGGCGACACAGTGGAGATACTCACTTCCGCCTCGCAGTCGCCCAAATCCGACTGGCTCAACATAGTGGTGAGTTCGAAGAGCCGCAACAAGATAAGGCAGAAACTGAACGAAGACCTCCAGCACCGTGCCGATCTCGGGAAAGAGGAACTCCTGCGCCGGGCAAAGAACCGCAAGATCGACATTGACGAGGCCACCCTGATGAAACTCATCAAGAAGGAGGGCTACAAGTATGTCAACGAATTCTTCGCCGACATCGCCGACAACAAACTCGATGCCGGAAAGATCATCACGGCCTACCAGCTCGCGACGCTTCCCGACGACCCGGTGGAACGAACCACGGCCGAAGACTTCGAACTGATACGCGACGACGAGGACTCCTACGGCGAAGTGCTCACCATAGGCGAGAAATCAATCAAGGGACTCAGCTACAAGTTCGCGCGCTGCTGCAATCCGATCTACGGCGATAAGGTGTTCGGCTTCATCTCTTCCGACGGAGTGGTGAAGATCCACAAGGCCGACTGCCCCAACGCCCGCAACATCCGCTCGCGCTATCCCTACCGACTCATCAGAGTGAACTGGAGCGGGAAAGCCGGATCGGAACTCCCCGTGCAACTCCGCATTCTGGGCAACGACGACATCGGAATAGTATCAAACATCACTTCAATCATCAGCAAGGAACCGGGCGCCAACCTGCGCAACATCAACCTTGACTCCAACGACGGACTTTTCCAGGGATACCTCACTGTCGGCGTCTCCGACAATGCGGTGCTATCTTCAGTGATCCGCAAGATCAAGACCGTGAAAGGTGTCAAGGACGTATCACGCATTTAGCCGCCTTCCACGCTTAATATGCAAAGCCAACAAACAATGAAAATGAAAAGATATCATCTCCTGCTCCCGGCGGCTGCCATCAGCCTCTCATTGCTCGCCGGAGCCTGCCACAGGCGCAACGAGGCCAAGGAGCGCGTGATGGCCGAACGCGAGTCCTGGGAAGCATCACTGCCCGATTCGCTCAAAGCAGTGGAGCGGCAATCAGACTCGCTCCGCAACGAGATACAAACGCTCTCGCAGCAGATTGAAGACATGCTCACCGCTTTCGATTATGTGGAGAATCCGCGGGAGGTAGAGGGCTACTATATAGCGAAAGCGTGGAAAGCGTCCTATCCGCTCAAAACCACATCGCTCTTGGCGCGTCTCTCGAAAGGTGAACGTCTCGAGCTCATCGCAGCCCTTGCGGGGGGAGCACATTTCGACCAGATCCGCGTGGATGCAGCCGGAGAGTCGGCCACATCGTCGGTGGTGCCCCACGACCAGGCCCTCAACTACCGCATGGCCTCGCTCAACACCGTATGCTTCGCCGACAGCGCCTCCGATTCATGCGCTGCACTCATCGCCGCCCATGCAGGTGAGGACATAAGAGTGTCGTTCCTCAATGCGGGCAAAACCACCGGCACGCTGCGCTATCCCGCCGCTTCGGCGCGCACCATGGCTCAGACATGGGATCTGGCCGACGCACAGGAACGGTTGCGCCACGACGAACGACTCATCCCCCTGCTCGCGCGAAAAGGGGCCATCATATCGGAGAAAATAGAAAAACTGAAGAAACCTTGAGTTTGCCGAAACTTTGGTGTTCTTGATCTTTGGTTTTCTGAACTATATTTTCCCGGACTCCGGTTTTCTACAACAAGCATTCAAATAAAAACCTTAAAAATAAGACAACATGAAATTAACCGTCAACGACTTCCAGACCCTTCAGAAGAAGGGCATCTCAGAAGCGAAATTCGAGGAGCAGCTTTCAATGCTCCGCGATGGCTTCCCCTACCTCAAGATAGACTCCGCCGTCACTCCGGGCCACGGCCTGACAGTGGCATCGCCCGAACTCATACGCCAGAGCGAGGAAATATGGATGAAATATCTCGCAGGGGGCGCCAAAGTGATGAAGATGGTGCCCGCGAGCGGTGCAGCGTCGCGCATGTTCAAAGACCTCTACTCATTCCTCAACGGCAAGAGCGACCGCCCCGACAACGACTTCATGCGTAAATTTTTCGACAATATCGAGAAATTCGCATTCTTCCCCCGCCTCAACTTCCTCTGCCTTCAGCTTTTCGGCCTCAGCATCGACAGCCTCGTGAAGAAGGGCCGCTACAAGGATGTGGTAGATGTGCTTCTGACCAATTCCGGCCTCAACTACGGCAAGCTTCCCAAAGCCCTTCTCGAATTCCACAAGGAGATGGGCGGAAGCCGCACTCCGATTCAGGAGCATCTCGCCGAAGCCGCGCAGTATGCCTCGGGCAAAGACCGCAAGGCACACCTGCATTTCACCGTTTCTGAAGAGCACGTGCCCCTCGTGGAGGCTAAGATAGAGGAGATAAAGAGCGTCATGGAGCATGCCTACGGAGTGGAATACGACATAACACTCAGCGTGCAGAAACCCTCAACCGACACAGTGGCAGCGCTTGCCGACGGCACTCCCTATCGTGAAAACGACCAGCTCTTCTTCCGCCCCGGCGGCCACGGCGCACTGATCGAGAACCTCAACGACCTCGATGCCGATGTCATCTTCATCAAGAACATCGACAATCTCGTGCCCGATGCCCTGCGCATGCCCACAATCACCTACAAGATGGTGCTCGGCGGCATCCTCGTCGGAGTGAAAGCAAAGATCGACCAATATTGCGAACGCCTCGAGAAGGGAGTTCCGTCGGGCGAGGAACTTGCCGAGATGGTGGATTTCCTTCACCATAAACTCTGCATCTCACACGATGGCACCGCCGACATGACCCCTGAACAGCTCCGCGATTTCCTCTTCAGCAAATTCAACCGTCCGGTGCGTGTGTGCGGCATGGTGAAAAATGAAGGTGAACCCGGCGGCGGCCCGTTCCTGGCCTACAATCCCGACGGCACAGTCAGCCCGCAGATTCTGGAATCGTCGCAGATCAATCCCGACGACAAAGAGGCACAGAAACTGCTCAAGAGTGCTACACACTTCAATCCGGTAGACCTCGCCGTGAGCATCAAAGACTACAAGGGCAAGAAATTCAACCTTCCCGAATATGTAGACAAAGCTACGGGGTTCATCTCGTCGAAGAGCCGCGAAGGAGTAGAGATCAAGGCCCTCGAACTTCCGGGCCTCTGGAACGGAGCGATGTCGGACTGGAACACCATCATGGTAGAAGTACCCATCGAGACTTTCAACCCCGTGAAGACAGTCAACGATCTGCTGCGTCCGACACATCAGCCCTCCTGACAGTCACCCACACACATAGAATAAGAAAAAATCAGAGCCCGACGGCTCTGATTTTTCTTTCATGCTTTCATTTAGCCGCCGGTCTACATCATTGTAGAAAACAGTCTGAAAACGGCGCGCGGCTTATCTCTGCTAACTCTCGATGCGGCCGATGATGCTCCTGTTGGCATCATCGAGCCTTCCGCGGTCAAGATTAGCCAAATAGATAAGAGTGGTCGTCTCCGAGTCATGCCCCATGCCCTGGCTTATCACCGACACCGGCACATCGCTCTCCCTCGCAATGCTCGCCCAGGCATGACGCGCCACATACATGGTGAGCGGCTCCTTCAGTCCCACCTTCAACCCGATTCGCTTCAGGCACCTGTTGAGCGTGTGCGACGCACTGATATACTGCTTCCGGGCATCCTTGTCGGCCACCCGGATGAGCGGCAACAGATATTTCGATTCCTTTATGGAACAACGGTCTACGATACGCTGCATCGCCGGCTCCCACTTTATGGTGAGGAGCTGGCTCGTCTTGCGTCGCCGATAGGTCAGCACGCCGTTGCGCAAATCGCTCTTGCGCAGAAACGCCATGTCGACAATCGACATGCCACGCGTGTAGAAACTGAAGAGAAACATGTCGCGCGCGAGGCTTTCATTCGAATCAGGCCTCAACCTCAGTCGCTTCATCCTCCTTATCGCATCGAGAGGTATGGCCCGCTTAGCCGTCTTGGCTATGCCGGTGAAGACCTGCCTGAAGAGATTACGGGGGCGGGCAAGACCGCTGTCGACCGCCATATTGTAGACGCTGCGCAGATTGCGGATGTAGTAAGATGTGGAATTGGGGCACATTCCCTCTCCTCTCAGATATGCCTCATAACGCCTGATAAGGCGAGAATCCATCTCATCGAAATGAATGTCGGCCACCCCCATCGCGCTGTTCTCACCCGCCGCATCGTCGCTTGCCAGAAACTCCTGAAAGCGGAGCATCGTATATTTCAACCGGTCGGAGGCCGACATGTTTCCGCATCTTCGGTTTTCGCGCGAGAGCTCCAGACCGTAGGTCACGATACCGGCCACCGCGTCGACGTCGCGATAGCGTTCCGCGACCTCAGCCGCCGTGAAGCCACCATCCGACTTCTCAAGCACGGCAATGATCGATTCCACCCGCTTCGCCACAGCCCGCAAGCGGGCACCGGCAATCTCATGCCTGTCGCCCACTATCATCTGCCTGTCAGCATCCCATTCATGATCGAATACGCTTATCCCCGTCTTTATCGTACTCGTCTTCCTTTCATGAATCACCCTCACATAAAGCAGCCCCGGCTGCAATCCTCCGTTCCTTTCCCGTAGAAAAAATTTAACTGAAGCCATAAATGTTTTGTATTTTGTCAAATACAAAATTACGGCATTCAAATTTTCCATCCATTCATCACTCAATCCATCAACAAAAAACAATAGTCCTGCTTCATTCCTGATTTTTATTTACCCATTTGTTTGCAAAATACATAATCAGACTTGTTTTTCTACGTTTTTCTTAGTAAATTTGTAAGGACATCATGTTAACATAAAATTTTAACTCAACAATTTTTATACTATCCTTTTATGACGATTTTCAGAAAACTCTTCGCTTTCGGTATCGGAATGGCCGTCAGCATGTCGTGCAGCTCTTCCCATAAGGATGCACCGGATTCACTCGATCCCCCTTCGCCGCCCGTCGCCGACAGCACAGCCGTAGAGGAACCGGAACCGCCACTATCCGACCTTACTTCGGTGGAATTTGCGCGCCGCCTCGGCGCCGGATGGAACCTTGGCAACCAGTTTGACTCTTTCAACGACGGACTGGCCGGAGAGACCGCATGGGGCAATCCCCGCGCCACT
Source organism: Bacteroidales bacterium (assembly GCA_030524805.1). Taxonomy (GTDB): domain Bacteria; phylum Bacteroidota; class Bacteroidia; order Bacteroidales; family Muribaculaceae; genus Lepagella. The sequence continues at coordinate 7,801 of JAUNFY010000065.1, forward strand.
TCCGAACTATTCAAGCGCCTGAAACAATATGGATTCTCATCCGTCAGAATCCCCATCACATGGCTCGGCCAGTTTGGGGAAGGCCCCGACTTCACTATAAATCCCGCATGGCTCAACCGTATAGCCGAAGTGGTGGGATATGCCGAGAAAGCCGGACTGAAAGCCATCATCAACATTCATCACGATGGCGCCGACGGCAGCCATTGGCTCAATCCGAAAGGATGCGCCGCCGACCCCGCGCTGCAGGAATCCACAATAGCGCAGATAAAGGCGATATGGTCGCAGATAGCCAGCCGATTTGCCGAGAAGGATCATTTCCTCATCTTCGAGTCGTTTAATGAAATCCACGACGGCGGCTGGGGCTGGGGCGACAACCGCAACGACGGCGGCAAACAGTATAAAGTGCTCAACGAGTGGAACCAGGCTTTCGTGGATGCAGTGCGCGCCGCGGGCGGCTACAACGAAACTCGCTTTCTCGGTCTGCCCGGCTATTGCACTAACCCCGACCTGACGATAGCCAATTTCGTGCGCCCCACCGACCCTGCTGCCGACCGGTTGCTCGTGGCCGTGCATTTCTACGATCCCACCACCTTTGCCATCGAGGCGAAATATACAGAATGGGGCCACACCGGCACCAAGGGGAAGAAAGAATCGTGGGGCGATGAAGACAACGCGCGCCAGACGATGAAGAAGCTCAACGATAAGTTCATAGCCGCCGGCACGGGCGTCTACGTAGGCGAATGGGGCGCAACCCGCCGCGCCAACCAGCGCGACGAGGATTTCCGCCTCTATTATATCTCATACGTAGGCAAAGTGGCCGCCGACTATGGCATACCGCTTTTCTTCTGGGACAACGGTTCCACCGCCACCGGGCATGAGGCATTCGGAGTGGTGCGCCACAGCGATGGCGTCCTGCTCGACAAGGGAGAAGGAGTGGTAGACGCGATCATGCACTCGCTTGATCCGAACGTGACCCTCCAGAGCATCTACGACAGCGCACCCTGAACGAATAAATGCTGTTCAGGCCTTGGACTGCGGGCGGAAAAGCTCCGCGAGGGCATCGAAGCGGTCGAGGGCACCGGCACCGAATTTAGCCATCGATGCGCGCACCCGGTCAAACGGTTTCTCCGCCCGAGGGTCGCCCGATTTACTATAGAACTTATCTGCATAGCAAATAAGCTTTTCCTCAAGCGTGAGCGGCAGGAAATCCTCATGAGGCAGCGGCAATCCCGCTGCCTCTATTTCTTTTGCGGTCAGTCCGCTGCCTGTGTGCCGCTCACACACTCCCGCTATGGCGTCGAGCCCCAGACCGCGCATCAGCTCCCCGCCAATCAGTCCGTGACGGATATAAGGTTCCGGGCCATTGCAGTATATCCCGGGGGCGTCGCACCTGAATATGCCCACGTCGTGGAGCATGGCTGCATTCCATACAAAATCGCGGTCTACATCGAGCCGCGCGGCATCAGCCAAGGCAAGAGCCTTGCGCGCCACCATCTCAGAATGCACCTTTAACAAATCGAGGAGGGCACTGCCCTCCTCGTAATATAAATGCAAAATACTATCGATATTCATCATTCAATCTCAACTGTCCAGCCATGAGTGTCGGGTTCTTCACCGAGCTGGATTCCACGGATCTTGTTGTAGAGCATCGTTGACTTCGGACCTGGTTTGCCATCGCCAAATTCGTAGCGGCGTCCTGTGTCGAGGTCGTCGATCAGACCTACCGGAGAAATCACGGCAGCCGTGCCCACGGCACCAACCTCGTCGAATGTCTCGAGTTCATCGACCGGAATGTGGCGGCGTTCCACCTTCATGCCCAGATCTTCGGCAAGCTGGCAGATGCTCATGTTGGTGATGGAGGGGAGAATCGACTCGGAAGCGGGAGTGATGTAGCTGTCGCCCTTGATGCCGAAGAAGTTGGCGGCACCGCACTCATCAAAGTATTTCTTTTCCTTCGGATCGATGTAGAGCATCACGGAGTAGCCTTTGCTGTGGGCAACCTCGCCGGCCTTCAGCGAAGCGGCATAGTTGCCGCCGATCTTGAATGCGCCTGTGCCCAGAGGAGCCACACGGTCGTATTTACGGCTCATGCACACCTTAGTCGGGTTGAAGCCTGTCTTGAAGTAAGGGCCTACGGGAGTGACGAACATCACGACCATATAGTCTTTCGAAGGCTTCACACCCACCTGCGGCGAGATACCGATCTCGAGGGGGCGGATATAGAGGCTCGCGCCGGTGCCGTAGGGAGGCACGAAACGTGCGTTGAGCGACACCACTTTCTTCACCATCTCGCAGAATATCTCTTCGGGGAGGGGCTGCATCTCGATGCCTTCGGCCGACCTGATGAAGCGCTTCGCGTTCTCGTCCATCCTGAACACACGGATCTTGCCGTCAACACCCCGGAAAGCCTTCAGACCTTCGAAGGCTTCCTGACCATAGTGAAGGCATGCCGCTGCCATGTGCATCGGGATGTATTCAGATTCGCTCACTTCGATCGGACCCCATTTGCCGTCGCTATACGTGCAGCGCACGTTGTAGTCGGTAGGCATATATCCGAAAGGAAGGTTTTTCCAATCAATATTTTCCATGGTTAAATTGATTTATTGTTGTGGATTCAACAAATTTATAGTCTTCATCTACCGGAATTTCGGCATTAAAGGCACGCCGGCGATCACACCGCCACCTTGCAGGTGAGATCAGCCACCTTGATAATGTAGATGCCATGAGGCAGCGTCAGCCGGTTCACTCCGGCGGGCAGGGAGTCGTCGCTGACCACCTGCCCGAGGATAGTGAATATCTTTATGCGTATCTGCTGCGTTGAGGCCACTACCACCTGGCCGGGCGAGACCTTTATCTCCACGTCGTTGCTTCTGGCCACGCTGTTGAGCTGCGACACGTCGGCGCGCACCGGCTCCCATCCTTTCGCATCGAGAGCGAAGGATGCGCCGGCCAGCGCTATGGCGGCCACAGCCATTAGGACCTGGAGGCGTCTTCTCATCCGGATTCCCGACTACGGGCGATTATTTCTTCACCTTGTTGTAGCGGGCGTTGAGGCCTTCCACAATTTCGTCGGTGATGTCAAGATCAGGGTTGAAATGAAGGGCGGCCGCTTTGTTGAAGATAGCATCGTAGCCGTGCTTCTTGTTGTATTCCTCGATGAAGGAAATGATGGAATCGTTGACAGCCTGCTGTGCCTTGGCTGCGGATTCAGCATATTTCTGCTGCATCACGCCCACGCTCTTCTCGGCGTTTGCCTGCATGGAGGCGAGCTTCTGCTGGTCGGTGTCGAAGCTTTCCTGCGAGAGATAGCCGTTGTTCTGAGCCTTGTTCTGGATCTGTGTGGCAAACGACTGAAGAGAAGTCTGATGCTTCTTTGTCTCGTTTTCAAGATTCTCCTGCATACGCATCATCTCCTCGTTGTAGTCTTTGGCAAGGATATACTTTGTAAGCAGAGTGTCGAGGTCGACGTAGCGATAGTTGTGGAGCGAGGAAGCGTCTACGGTCTTCTCCTGCTTCGCCGGCGCCGCTTTTTCCTCGGCCTTGTCGCCGCATGAAGTCACGCCTGCGCCCACTACAAGGGCAAGCGCAAGACCCATTGCTGAGTAAAGTGTTCTTTTCATTATTTTTGATATTATTGTTATGTCATTGCTTCGCATCCGGCGGAGCATTCCGCGCCCGGGGCGCTGCTTTTTTCCGCGCTCCGGCCGGAGGTCGGGGCGCACCCGGCGGATGTCGTTTGCAAAATTAATAAAAATTCGTGATAGAACACCCAATAAATGCAAAAGATTTGTTAAAATCAAATAAATTTCATATCTTTGAACTTTGAAAAGTCGTTTCCGCGCGAAGATTCCCTCCGCTTTTTGTTGATTAAGGTAGATGGAGTCTTTCAGGCGCATCCGACATACATTTGACAAAACCTAATAAAACCATACAGCAATGAATGTAAAAGACCTTAAGCCGGAACTGATCTGGCAATGCTTCGACGAGGTGACAAAGATACCGCGTCCTTCCTGCCACGAAGAGCAGATTCGTGATTTCCTTGTGAAATTCGCCCAAGACCACAACGTGAGCGTGAAGACGGATGAGTGCGGCAACGTGCTCATGCACAAGGATGCCACTCCCGGCTATGAAAACGCACCGGTAGTGATTCTCCAGGCCCACATGGACATGGTGGCTGAGAAAAACAACGGCGTGAGCCACGACTTCCTCAAGGACCCGATCCAGACCTACGTGGACGGCGATTGGGTGAAGGCCCGCGGCACGACCCTCGGCGCCGACAACGGCATTGGCATCGCCGCAGCGATGGCAGTGATGACCGACCCCACGCTGAAGCACGGCCCGGTGGAAGCTCTTTTCACGGTGAATGAGGAGATAGGTCTTGAAGGCGCCCAGAACCTCGGCGAAGACATGCTCGGGGGCAACATTCTGATCAACCTCGACTCGGAAGATGACGGCGAGATCTTCGTGGGCTGCGCCGGCGGCATCGACACCACCGCATGGTTTGACTACAAACGTTCGCTCGCTCCCGACCATTTCACATATATGCGTGTAGGCGTGAGCGGCCTGCTCGGCGGCCACTCGGGCGGCGACATCCATCTCGGACGCGCCAATGCCAACAAGATCGTGGCTCGTTTCCTCTGGGAATGCTCGCAGAAATGGAACATGCAGCTGGTAAAGTTTGACGGCGGCAACCTGCGCAACGCCATCCCGCGCGAGGCATACGCAATCTTCGGCATCGAGACATCGCTCGCCGACGACGTGAAGGGCGCCCTCGACAAATATGCCGACGACATCAAGAATGAATATTCCGGCATCGAACCCGCCATCAAGATCGACATCGACGCTGTCTCCCGCCCCGAATACTGCATCGACCAGGAGACCTCTATCGCACTCGTGAGAGCTCTTTACAGCGCACCCCACGGCGTGGTGTCGATGAGCCGCGACATCGAGGGTCTCGTGGAGACTTCCACCAATCTCGCAGCCGTGAAGATGGAGGAAGGCAACCGCATCAAGGTCACCACATCGCAACGCTCAAGCGTAGAGACACGCAAATATGACATCGCCGGGCAGGTGGAAGCAGTGTTCCAGCTCGCCGGCGCCACAGTGGATCATTCCGACGGATATCCCGGCTGGGCACCCAACATGAAGTCGCCCATCATGAAGATAGCGGCCGACGCCTACGAACAGCTCTTCAACGTGAAACCCGCCATCAAGGCCATCCACGCCGGATTGGAATGCGGTCTTTTCCTCGCCAAGTATCCTAAGCTCGACATGGTAAGCTTCGGCCCGACCATGACAGGAGTGCACTCACCCGACGAGCAGCTGCTCATCCCCACTGTTGAGAAGTTCTGGCGCCATCTCTGCCTGACTCTCGAAATGGTGGCCCGCTCATGAGGGCTTCCCTCTTAGCTGCAGCCCTGGCACTCGCCGCCCCATTGCAGGTTTCCGCACAGGAGCCTGCCGGGGCTGAGGCGAGGCAGGCGGGACTGGCCGAGATTGTAGACATGGTGGGAGTCGTGGTGGATGCCGAGAGGCAGGCCGATCCCGACCGCTACACACGCCTCACCGATGACGACTACCGCCAGGTGGCCGAGGAACTCGGTATCGAGGTGGCAGTGATCAAAGCCGTGGTCCGCATCGAGGCAGGCGCCAAGCTCGAGGGGTTCTGGGCCCCCGGCGTCCCCGTGGCCAACTACAGCGCATCGCTCTACAACCGCTATGCGAAGAAGCACAAGGGGCGCAAGATAGCCGACGGGAAGGTGCCCGAAGGCCTGAAGGGGTATGCGCTGAAGGAATGGACAGCCCTTGTCAACGCCCGGAAGAAAAATGCCGACGCCGCCGACATGGGCACCTACTGGGGAATGTTTCAGATAGGGGGCGCCCATTATAAACTTTGCGGCTGCGAAAGCGTTGAAGAGATGGTGGCTAAGATGTCGGAGTCGGAACATAGCCAGCTTGAACTGTTCGCCACTTTCATCAAGAACGCCGGCATGCTCGAGAGCCTCCGCAAGAAAGACTGGACTTCGTTCGCAAGAAAATACAACGGCCCTTCCTACGCCCGCCGCGGCTACCACACCCGAATGGCGAAGGAGTATGCAAAGTTTCGTGATGCGGAGGCAAAGGCAAAAGAGTGACCCGCCGCTTTCCGGCATGAAGTGAGCAACGATAGCGAAACGGCCTGCCGGTATATTTTTAACCTTAAACCTCAACGTCCGCCTGCGGACGCTGAATCATAAAAAACAACAGATTATGAAGAACCTCAACCCGAAGCTGATATGGGAATGCTTCGATGAAATAACCAAAGTGCCCCGCCCTACCCATCATCTCGACAAGATGAAGGAGTTTCTCTGCTCATGGGCCGAACGCCACAACCTGCGATATGCCACCGATGAGGTGGGCAACGTAGTGATGTACTGCCCCGCCACTCCCGGACATGAGAATGCACCGACCGTAGTGCTTCAGGGCCATCAGGACATGGTGGCTGAGAAAAACAGCGGCGTAGAGCATGACTTTCTCACCGACCCCATCACCACAGTGGTGGAAGGAGACTGGGTGCGTGCGGAAGGCACGACTCTCGGAGCCGACAATGGCCTGGGGTGCGCCGCCGCCATGGCTGTCATGATAGACCCGGAAGTGGTGCATGGTCCGATCGAAGCACTCTTCACAGTGGATGAAGAGCAGGGACTCACAGGAGCCAACGGGCTGGACGCTTCGCTTATCAGCGGCCGCACGCTTCTCAACCTCGACTCGGAAGAGCAGGGCATGATAGTGATAGGATGCGCAGGCTCGATATGCACCGTGGCCACCTATCCGATAGAGGAAGCCCCGGCAGCCGACGGATTCGCATGGTATGAGGTTCACATCAATCACCTGAAGGGTGGGCACTCCGGCATGGAGATACATCTGGGCCGCGGCAATGCCAACCAGCTGCTCGCCCGTTTCCTTTGGGAGACAAAGCGCGACATCAGTTTCCAGCTCGCCGACTTCCAGGGTGGAGGCCTCCCGAATGCAATTCCCCGCGAGGCAAAGGCCATAGTGGGCATCCCCTCCGACTATGCGCTCGACTTCGAGGCAGCCGCAGGCAAATTCTCTGCTACAATCCATGAAGAATATGCCCTTGCGGAAAATCCGGGCTTCACTTTTGAATGCACCCGCATCGACCCACCGGCCACCATGATTGAGGAGGCATACGCCATGCCGCTGATCGCCACCATCTTCGGCACCCCCAAAGGAGTGCAGGGCATGAGCCTGGCAGTTCCGGGCCTTGTGGAGACTTCATCAAACCTGGCTTCGGTGCACAAGACAGATGCGGAGACAGTGGTAGTCACCACCCATCAGCGTTCGTCGGTCGACTCTCGCCGTGAGGAAATCACCGACCGCATCACAGCACTTTATGAGAATATCGGATGCGAAGTTGAGTGCAACGATCCCAGCGTGGGATGGGCACCCAACCCCGACAGCCCGCTGCTCAAGACGGCAGTAGAGAGTTTCGAATCGCTCTTCGGCCACAAGCCAAAAGTGGAAGCGCTCCACGCAGGCCTCGAATGCGGCATCTTCCTTGAGAAAATGCCGGGAATGGACATGATATCGTTCGGTCCGACGCTCAAGGATATCCATAGCCCCGGCGAGAAGGCCTACATACCTTCGGTAGCGGAATTCTGGAGACTCCTCACCGACATTCTGCGCCGCCTTTCCTAAGCAATCACGCTATTAGCCCCATGATAGAAGATAACATAATAAATAAAGAAGAAAACGAACGTACGGTGCTCGTGGGCCTCGTGACCCAAAAGCAGCCGGAAAACAAGGTGAACGAGTATCTCGACGAGCTCGATTTCCTTGCCCGCACTGCCGGCGCCGAGCCCGAAAAACGGTTTATCCAGAAACTCGACTACCCCAATCCCCGCACCTATGTGGGGACGGGTAAGCTCGAGGAGATACGCCAATATGTGGAGGATAACGAGATAGGCCTGGTGATTTTCGACGATGACCTCTCATCCAAGCAGGTGCTCAACATAGAGAAGGAACTCAAGGTTAAGATTCTCGACCGCACAAGCCTCATTCTCGATATTTTCGCCAAACGTGCGCAGACGGCCACGGCCCGCACCCAGGTGGAGTTGGCGCAGTATCAGTATCTGCTGCCGCGCCTCACAAGGATGTGGACTCACCTCGAACGCCAGCGCGGCGGCATCGGCATGCGCGGCCCCGGCGAGACGCAGATAGAGACCGACCGCCG
>JAUNFY010000066.1 GCA_030524805.1 Bacteroidales bacterium
ATAATCATGCGCATAGCAGAATAAGCAAAAAAAGAGGAACTTACAGTTCCTCTTTTTTATCGTATTTAGAGATTTATTCTCTGTCTCATTATTTGAGTGCAGCCTGAACTGCATCGTTGGGCACCATCTCTTCTTTGAAGACGTAAGCGCCGGTCTTGGGAGATTTCTCCATTTTGATCACCTTGGAGTAGGTACGTCCTTCACCTTTCTGAAGCGACGCGACGGTTTTCTTTGCCATGGCTCAGTGCTTATTTAATTTCTTTGTGGATGGTCATTTTTTTCAGGATCGGGTTGTATTTCTTCAGTTCCATACGGCCCGGAGTGTTCTTGCGGTTTTTGGTAGTGATGTAACGGCTCATACCGGGCATACCGCTTGCCTTGTGCTCAGTGCATTCGAGGATGACCTGCACACGATTGCCTTTAGCTTTCTTTGCCATAATTATAGTGTGCTATTAGAGCGCTAAGATATTGATGTTCTTGAAATCAAGGTTGCCCTCTGCCTCTGCTCTCTTGAGAGCGGCGTTGAGACCTATTTTGTTGATGGTGCGGAGAGCACGGGCGCTGACGCGCAGCTCAATCCACATGTCCTGTTCTACCCAATAGAACTTCTTGGTGTGCAGGTTCACTTCGAATCTGCGCTTCGTACGGCGTTTGGAGTGCGATACGTTGTTACCGACCGACGCCTTTTTGCCTGTAATCTGACAAGTCTTTGACATGACTGAGGTTTGTTTTTTACTTCTATAAAAATTTAACTTTCGGATTGATGCCCATCACAGTCTCATATCATCAGGCAATCGCATCTTTTTGCCCGACTTTTAAGGATGTGCCACAAATCGAGTGCAAAATTACAAAAAAATAGTTAAGCCACCAAATATTTCCGCAACTTTTTTTGATGAAACTCTTTATGTCATTCGTCGGCGAGGTCGTCGGCCTCTTCGTAGGTGTCGCGAAGCAGATTGATGAGCATCACGATTCCATGCGCCGTGGCGGATTCGATCACGTCGTTGCGGTCGCCGTCGAAATGGCAGCATTCGCTCACTGTCTTGCCTCCATATCGCGCTCCGATCCACACCGTGCCCACCGGTTTCAGCTTGGTGCCGCCGTCGGGACCTGCTATTCCCGACGTGGAGATAGCGCAGTCGCTGCGCATCAGCCTTGCTGCCCCCTCAGCCATCGACTCCACCACCTGACGGCTCACAGCGCCATACTTGTCGATGTATTGCCGGGCCACTCCGAGCACATTTGTCTTCACGTCGTTGGCATAGCTCACGATGCTGCCGAGAAAATAATTGCTGCTTCCCGGTTGCTGGGTGATGCGGTGGGCTATGTTGCCCCCCGTGCAGCTTTCCGCGCAAGCCACTGTCAGTTCGCGCTCTCTCAGCAGGTTGCCGAGCACCTCCGCAAGCGTGATGTCTTCGCTCGCTATCACGTCTTTGGTGAAGATGTCGCGAAGATTCTGCTGAAGTCGGTTGAGGTTGAACCGAAGTATCGCCACGCCTTCATGTTGCCCCGTAAGTATTATCTTGGAGGTCAGAAGGTTGGATTCGATGTTCATCCTTATGTATTCCGGCAGATGCTTGATGAAATGCTTCAGCACTCCCATTATCTCCTTGCGTGTGTAGCCATACACTATCACATGTCTTTTCTCGGTGGTGGTCTCTTTCTTCATTGCTGTGATCGTTAAGAGATTGTGGTTCTGGAATATGGTGGAAGATCAAGCCGGCAGTATTCCCCTTTCTGATATTTGAAGTAGCCGGCAATCGCCACCATCGCGGCATTGTCGGTGGTGAAAGCCCTCTTCGGTATCCACGCTCTCAGGTTTCTGCGCCGGCAGAATTCCTCTACGGCTGCCCTGACGCCGCTGTTTGCCGACACTCCGCCTCCTATCGCCACCTGCTTGATGTCGTATTCATCCAGCACCTTACCCAGTTTGTCGAGAAGGATGTCGATGATGGTCTTCTGCAGCGATGCCGCGAGGTCGGCTTTGCGCTTGGCTATGAAGTCGGGATCGAGCTTCAGATTGTCGCGCACAGTGTATAGGAAAGACGTTTTAAGTCCGCTGAAAGAGTAGTCGAAGCCGAGTATATGGGGTTTGGCGAAACGGAAGGCAAGAGGATCGCCTTCGGCTGCCAGACGGTCGATCTGAGGGCCACCGGGATAGGGGAGGCCCATTACCTTGGCGCATTTGTCGAAAGCCTCGCCGGCGGCATCATCGATGGTAGACCCTAACATTTCCATTTCAAAGGGCGATTTCACAAGGATGAGCTGGGAGTTTCCTCCCGATATGAGCAGGCAAAGATAAGGGAATTCCGGCACTTCCTGCTCTTCAGTCTCGCGTATGAAATGGCTGAGCACATGTCCGTGTAGGTGATTGACGTCTACGAGCGGTATTCCGAGGCCGATTGCCATTCCTTTGGCAAAAGAGGTGCCCACGAGCAGCGAGCCGAGCAGTCCCGGACCGCGGGTGAAGGCTATGGCGTTGAGTTCTGATTTGTCTACACCGGCCTGACGCAATGCTTCGCTCACCACCGGCAGAATGTTTTGCTGGTGGGCTCGGCTGGCAAGTTCCGGCACTACGCCGCCAAACTGCTCATGCACCTTCTGGCTGGCTATGACATTGCTCCGCAGTAGTCCGTCGGTGATGACGGCTGCGGAAGTGTCGTCGCAGCTTGATTCGATTCCAAGTATTGTAATGCTCATCTATATGCTGATTTTGTAATGCGCTTGCCTCTCGGTGGTGGCAGGCGCAAAATTTGCCAACTGCAAAGTTAACACTTATTTTTGGAATTTTGATTAAAAAGTATAGAAAAATTGCCTGAATTTTAAATAACTCAATTCTGATTTTTCATGTATGGATAAACGGCAATCAAACAGACGGCATATAAAAAGGCGGCATGCTATGGAGTGTATAGCATGCCGCCTTTAAAATATTTTTAAATGATTATAGATATTCCTATTTCACCATAACTTTATGAGTCTTACCTGCGGTTTTGACGAGATAGATGCCGGCCGGCAGGTTCTCGCTTCCACACCTCACGCCGCTGAGGCTGAATATTTCTGCATCGGCGGGTGCCGTGATGAAGCCGCGGCCTCCGACAACAGTGGATTTTCCTTCTCCTATCGTATTCACCGACACCGGGGTCGAGAAGTCAGAGATGGCAGCTTCGAGGTCGCCCTCATACACTGCTGTTATCTTGTTGCCTTCAGCGCTGATAAGGTCAAAAACCATTTTGTAGTTGTCTCCCTCCTTGCTGCAGGTGATGGTGCCCTCTTTTGCGAGCGCCGTGCGAGCTTCGCTACCAGATTCATCGTATTCTGACACTGAAGTCAGGATCGCTGCATACATGCTTCCGAAAATGGGATACCATACTCCCTCGCCGAATGTGCCCGGAACGGCTCCGTTGGTGAACAAGTCATTGGGCGTGAATGTTCCCACGAGGTCGTCTACATTCATCGGCGCTACATCTTCTACAAAGAGTTCTGCATTAAGCAGGTATCCGGGCGCTACGATCCATCCTTTGTCATCAAGCATGCCGGGGGTGGTGAAAGCTATGCTGTAGTCGCCGCCATCAGTATATCGTCCCGACGCGATAAGCTCGTCAAGATTGATGTCGCCATCGAAGGGGGTATAGGCATACAGATCCACATAAGTGCATTCCCCTTCGTATGAGCACACGCTCTGTTGCGTATCGTCGATCTCTTCTGAATAGATGTCTCTGTGTACAATTGTCAGATCATAAGAAATCTTGTATGTGTCACCTTCTTTTTCAATCGTAAGCGTACCTTCCGACGGCTCATAAGAGTAAGCCACAAGCCCTTCCTCAGGAGCATCCGGGTTAGGGAACACGTCGAGCACATCGGAGTCCGGTCCGAACAGCGTGCCGGCTTCAGGAACCTGATCTATGGCAGGCATTACCTTGAAAGTGCCGGTGCAGAGTTGCGGATTGGAAGGATCGGTCTGATCTGCTATTAATTCAAGACGCGCCATCTGGCCCGTTCCTGTCGGCATCCCTTTCTTCATGGTAGTGTTGGCGAGCCAGAGCATATAGACTCCGGTGCCATTGTCGAGCAGGTCGCCATAATAGTAGAATTCAGCATTTGTAGCGGTAAATGAGAATTGAGGCTCTTCCGCCGAACGGGTGGCGTTGTTCAAGTCCAATGTCTTGATTCCCTGCTTGGTCAGTGTGGCTGGCGAAAGCTGAGAGTTGCGCCAACCTGTCTGTAGCATGTCGAGAGAGACTGAGGAAGCAGTGGCGGAAGCAGTGAATGCGGCGGCTGCTGCAAGAATGTAAAGTTTTCTCATAAATAAATTATTTAATGGTGCTTGATTTTAGCTTTCAAAAGCGAAAATTTAGTGGTTTTTTGATTTTGATTTTGCAAAATTAATAAATTTATTTAAAAATCAAAAACATTAAATAAATATTTACAAAAAAACGCATTCTTGCGAATATTTTAGCCACAATTCCGCGATATGTGCCGCCCTTACGCTCTATTTGATGCGGAGCACGGTAGCGTCTTTCGGGTTGAGGAAGACGTGTGTCTCGCGGTCGGGCTTGAGGTTGAGGAAGACGCTGCGGTCGCAGAGCAGGTCGTCGGCCACGATGTTGCCTTCGGGAATCTTCGCCATCTCGAATGCGAGGCGCGGAATCTTCACGTTCACGTCAGCTGCCACGGTGTCGAAATTGGCGATTATCAGCAACACTGAATCCTCGGTATAGCGGAGGAATGCAAACTGACGGTGGGGATTGAAGCCGGGATGTTGGAGATTGACATACATCAGGTCGAAGAAATTGCCCTCGCGCAGTGCCGGTTCGGCGTTGCACATCGTGAGAGTCTTGCGGTAGATCTTGCGGAGCCATTTCTCCTGCGCTGTCAGTTTTTCATCGCCCGGCTGGCCGGCATTCCACCAACGGCGCAGCGTGTCGTAGCTCCAGTAGTCGAATATGGTGCTTCGGTTGTTGTCGCCCGCAAACCCTTCGTTGTCGTGAGCCGATTCGCCGAGTTCCTGGCCGTAGTAGATCATGAACGGACCCTTCGACATCATGGCGCTCACCACGAGCGAGGGAAGCACCCTTGCCGGATTGCCCGCGTATGCCTTCGAGCCGAAACGCACCTCGTCGTGGTTCTCAAGGAAATTGAGCATCCGGTTGCCGATGCCGTCTACTGTCTGCCATGCTCCGGTGAGACGTGCTGCGGAATGATTGTGAATCTCGATGTCGACGAGTGTGTCGTAAAGGTTCACCTTATCATACAGATAGTCGAAGCAGCCGTAGGTAAGGAAAGGGCGATACTGGGCCACATCGTATATTTCCCCGATGAAAAGGATGTCGGGATAATCTTTCTTCACCTGGGGTATCACCCAGTTCCAGAACTGGATAGGCACCATGAAACACATGTCGCAGCGGAAACCGTCGACACCCTTCGAAGCCCAGAAACGCAGGATGGAAAGCATTTTCATCCATGTGTCGGGCACCGGATTGAAGTGGTCTGACCAGTCGCCGTAGTCGTGTCCGTAGTTGAGTTTCACTGTCTCATACCAGTCGTTTTGTCCGCAGAAGGCAGTGAAGCAGTCGTTGCCTGTGGCTTTGGCCGGAAACTCCACGTAGGGTGTGTCGCCCTCGGCATCGAGAGGAAAACTGGGGGAGAACTGCTGATAGGGAATGTAGTAGTAATTGTTGGAAGGAGAGAAAGCCATCGTTATGTCGTCGTCAGAGCCGAAATCCTTCACTCCGGCCGGAGCCGCGTCTGAATGGTAACGGCGCGCCGTGTGGTTCGGCACGAAGTCGATTATCACTTTCATCTCCTGCGAGTGGATGCGGCTCACGCACATCTGGAATTCCCTCATCCTGTCGGGCACGCTCACGGCTATGGCCGGGTCGATGTCGTAGTAGTCCTTGATGGCGTAAGGACTTCCAGCCTCGCCTTTCACTACGTTGGGGTTGTCGTTCTCGATGCCGAATGCAGTGAAGTCGCTTTTCGTGGCGTGTTCTATCACTCCGGTGAGCCAGATGCAGTTCACTCCAAGGTCTTTTATCGCCTTGAGTCCCTTTGGTGTCAGATCGTTGAGTTTTCCTGAACCGTTCCGCTCAAGCGAGCCCCAGGGTTGCGGGTCAGCCGTAGTGTTGCTGAAAATGCGCGGAAACATCTGGTAAATGATTAGTCTTTCCATAAGTGTTGGAGATGTAGTGTCGTATTGTTGTTCTGTTGTTGCTGATTTAATTCAAGGTCCGTTCGAGCACCCGGCATGCCGTCTCGTAGCCGAGATTGACTGCTTTGTCGAGTTTCGATATGTCGAAAGTGCCTATCGCGTGGGCTCCCCTCAGGTTGATGAGCACATCGCATTTTCTCGCGTCTTCCACCATGTTGGTCTTCGACATCATGTGGTAGGAGCGGAGCGCGATGTCGAGTATGTTATGTTTAGAGGGGTCGCCCCATACGGGATTGAGAGGGGAGCAGTTGATTCCGTAGAGGGTCTTGCAGTATTTCCTGACAGCCCATGCCGGAAGGTTGCGGAGCACACCTCCGTCTACGTAGATGCCGTCGTTGATTCTCACCGGCTCGAACACGATGGGTATGGAGCAAGACGCGAGCACCCGCGGAGCGATTTCCCCTTTGCCCCAGCCTATCGACTTGCAATGCTGGAAGTCGGTGGCGCAGACTATGGTCGGTATCTGCAGTTGCTCGAGATACCTCACCGGCAGCCATGACTCCAGCAGTTTTCCGAATTTGTCGATTTTCATCAGGGAGTTGCCGGGCACTTTCCATGATGCGTAACTGCTTATCTTGGAAAATTCCTTGAAGCATTTGGTCATGTCGTCGGGAGTGAGACCGGCGCCATACATGACGGCCGCAACGCTGCCCGCCGATACCCCGGCCATCACATTGGGATGGATGTCAAACTGTTCGAGAGCCTTGATGACTCCTATATGTGAGAAACCTCGTGCTCCGCCTCCGCTGAAGGCGTAGCCGACTGAATTTGCTGTCAATCCTATTTTTTCAAGAATTCCGCCGATGCTCCAGATCATGATTTTAATTTTTTATTAGTGAGTCGGGTGTCGCCGACTCCTTGGGTGAGACATCAAGAACAGAATTAGATGTGGAATCTGAATGTTCTTTATCTATAAACAAATTATTGCCCGAAAAGATAGATTTTTTCCTGCCGGTCTTGAAAAGTCGGTCGAAATCCCAACGGTAGACTATTCCGACGCCCTGTGTCGTGAGGGCCGAGCGCAGATAGTAGTTCTGGTCGTTGAAATGGTTGTATGCCTTCAGGCGCAGGTTGCCGTTCTTGTTGAGCAGATACTCTATGTCGAAGTCGCCTACAAACTGGGTGTTGCTCGTCTGGCGGTCGCGGTAGCCGAAGTTTCCGTTGATGAGCAACCGGTTGTTGAGCAGCCGCGACGACAGCGCGAGGTCAAACTCCATGTCGGTGAAGTCGCCTTTGTCGCTGCGGAAGGAAGGCGACACGGCGAGCAGATCGGTCATGTTGCTCAGTATGTTGCTCAACTGCGACGAGATGGTTGAGCTTGCCATGCTCGACCATTCGGCACCGCTGTTGCTCGTGCCGCCTGTATATTCCTGGGTGTAGAAGCGGTTGAGAGCGAGCAGATAGATTATCTGGCGGCTCATCATGTCGTTGGTCGACACGATGCTCTTCACTTTTCTCTCCACGTCGGAAGTGAGCGTCGGCAGCTCTATGTCGAAGTCGATGTCGGGGTGGGTCATGGGGCCCTTCACCAGGAGGATAGCGTCTACCGGCACATTCGTGCGGTTGAGTTCCTTGTCGTGGGCGAAACTCTGGTCGAGGTCGGTGAGGTTGGTGTTCACCCTGTAGGTGGCGGCGATGTCGAGATTGGCGTTCATCGGGTCGCCGTCAAACTTTATGCTGCTGCCCTGCTTGATGTTGAAGTTCTTGATGATGATGTCTTGAAGGGTGAAGAAATAGTTGCCTTCGTCGAGCACGTAGGTGCCTATCATCCTCAGGTCGTTGGCCGCCATGTTGTAATCCATCTGCAACGCGCCCTGGCCGCGGGCGGTGATTTTATCGCCCGCCACGGGATCCATCACGAGGGTGAGCAACGCGTCGTTGGTGACTGATCCCTTGAGCGATACCACTACATTCGAGCTGCCGGCCTCCTCCGCATTCACTTTTTTCATGAATTGGTGGAGATATTCTGGTATGGTGTCAGCCCGGAGCGCCTGGAGCTGCTCCTTTTTCGAGTCGGTGAAGGAGAGGAACGAATATGCGCCCGTGTCTTCCGCGTCGCTTATCACATAATAGAACCGTGAGTTCTCGTCAGTGGCCATGTTCATGTCGATTTCCACTATACCCGGGCGTCCGGCTATCTGGCCTGAGCCGCTGCCATAGATGGTGCCATACCAGAGAGGATTCATCTTCTCGTTAGTGTCGTAGCACAATATCGACTTCGCATCGCGTATCTTGAAATTGAATTCCGGCTCGTGGAAATAGCGGTGGCGCAGCCATCCGCTCAGCCGGGCCGTGTGTCCTTCCGAGTCGTAGAGTGTGAGCGGTTTGACCTCGATCAGGCCTTTTCCCATGTTGACCGAATCGCCGCCGGCATGATACCATGTGTTGGTGAAGTCGATCTTCATCGAGATGGTGTCGGCCCGCAATTTGCCGATGAGGTCGATGTCGCTGAAGGTGCCGTAGAGCTTGCATTTGCCCGATCCGAGTCCGCGTAGGTCAGAACAGAATGCCGCTACGAAGGGCTTCATCAGCTGAAGGTTCACCTTGTTGGCGTCGAAGTCGAAGCTCAATGAGTCGCGGGTCACCCAGATGCCGCCGTCGATGCTGGCGCGGCGTTCGCGGGTGAGTGGGTCGTTGATCACTGCATATATCCCCACTTTCTGTTGCTCAGGGAAATAGCTTGCCGCCAGATTGCCGTTGCCGAGCACCGCGCCGTTGTAGCTTAAGCCTTTCACGCGCAGGAACTTGGTGTGGGCCGAAGGTGTCTTGGTGAGCAACCGGCTTCCCACTACCTCTCCCGTAGCCATGCCGCCGAAAGTCACGTAATTGATGTTGAGGATGCTGAATATGTAGTCGAGGTCGATGTCGTTGAGTTTCACTTTCAGGAAATCATCTTCGTCTTCCGAGGCCACGCCGTTGATTTTCACGTATTGGTTGCCGTGCTCGATGATGAAGTTGTTTACGGCCACATTCTTTCCGAAATAGTCGATTTTTCCGTTGGCTATGTTCCATACAGTTTCCTTGATGCTTATGGCCGAGGGGATGATGTCTACGTGCACCGACAGGTCTTCCTTGTCCGACAGCGGGGAGGGGATTCTGGAGAATGCCACATCAAATCCCACGCCCCCTTTGAGCGAACTCTTCATGGTGGGGTTCAACTGCAGGTTGGCATTCAGTTTGTCGTGTACGCCTGCTACGTTGAGCGCCAGCTCCACGTCACCTTTCTTGGCCGGGAAGATGGTGGTGGCAGCCACTTTTGCCATCCCGAGGAAGGAATCGAGCGAGATCTTCAGGCTTGTGTCGCGGATGAGTTTGTTGCGTCCCTGCCTGATGTGGGGGGTGGAGAGCGACATCTCGAATTTGCCGGAATTGGTGTCGAGATATCCTTTCACCGGTATTTCAGTGAGCGGACACACCGGAGTGGCGAGATAATCGTAAAGGTCTGTTGTTCCTTTTATCTCGAAGTCGAAAGTGAAGTCGTTCATCGTTTCCTGCTCTGCCTGAAGCTCGTTTGCCGGAGGAACGAGCGCCGGGATCACCGCCGATATCATATCCTTGAATTCGTTGGCGATCGACACGGGATGGATATGCCCGGCGATATCGGCATCGAGCCAGTCGCTCGTGAGGCTCACCCTGCGCGGTGCGAAATCGTGAAGAGTGCAGGCGTAGTCGGGGATGGTGTCGATATTCACCGACAGATTGTCGAGATGCAGGCTTCTGCCATCGCGGTTCACGAGGTTAAGGTCGGAGAGGTGCAGAAAACCGATCACGTTGTCGGCATTGTCTCCGAGGGTGTGCACGTCGAGGTTGAATCCTACTGCCGAATTGGCGAATTTCCCCTTTATGCCGAGAAGGTCGGTGTTGATGCCTGCGAGGTCGAGATATGCGTCGAGGGTGGAGTTGCTTCCGTCGATGTGGCAGTCGGCCTCCAGTTCAAGTTGCACGTCGTCATCGTCGGAATCGACAGTGGCATGAATATCGTTGCCCGTTTTTCTAACCGATGTGTGAAGCCCGGAAAACCGACGACCGTTGATTTCCATATAGTCAGCCATGAGGTCAGCCTCTCCCTCGGCGTTTTTGTCAAGTCCTTTCACGTCGGCCTTCAGCGACAGGGTAGTGCTCCCGAGTTTGTCGTTGCCGAGCAGCAGACCGAGATTCAGGTCGGCAGCATCAAGTTGAGTCATGATGGCCGGTTTCTTGGTCTTAAGGGAGGCTGCTTCGGCATCAAACTCCACGTTTCCGATGCTGGTCTGTACTGTTCCGGATGCCGAAGCATGGTCGGAATCAGTGAGTCGGCCGGTGATTTCGGCCGATACGTCGCCGATGTTGATAAGTATGTCGCGCGGTTTGGCGGCAATGCCGGGAACTGCGTCGAGAATCCGGCTGATGGCGCCGGTGGTCATGAATGTCTTCAACTCATCGATTTGCAGCGAGAAGTGCTCTTTTGAGCTGATGCTGTCGGCGCTTCCTTTGAGCCGGAGATATGAGTTGGAGTAGTCATTGTCGAGGCGGAGCGACGCCACGCTGATGCTGTGGCGCGATAGGGTGGCGTCTAAGCCGATGTCCCATCGTGTGTCTAATGTGTTCAAGGCCGGCACCAGCGTCTTGAGATCGGCAGGGGTCAGAAAACCATCTATCAGCGCTGTTATGGGTTTGTCGCTACCCAACTCAAGCGCGACATCACCGAATGAAAGCGACGATTGGGGCAGATCGATGCTGAGGTTTCTCACCGAGAGCCGGTCGCCCGCTTTGTCGCCTTGTTTTTTGTAGGTGATTTCGGCCCGCAGACCGCGCAGTTCGGCACCTGGGGAGACTTCGCATTGCATGTTTCGGATGTCGAAACGGAAAAGATCGTTTTTCAACGTCGGTATGCTGAGGTCGAGGCGCCAGTTGGAGAGCTCTATCGATGAAAAGGGGAGGGGACTGCCGTCGTCGGCTGTCATCCACGGGCGCGACATGCTTGCCCGTGAGCTTCTTATCACGATGTTGCGGAAGCGCAGGTCGAATCTTGTGGGTGGTTTGGTCTTGTCTTTCGGGGAGAGTGCGTCGATGAGAAACTGTATGTTGAGCGGAGCTTCCTTTTCAGGTTGCGATATCCGTGCGTCAAGACCGATGATCTCGGCATAGTTGAGCACGATACGGCGGTCGAAGATAAGGTAACCGAGGTCGATTCCGGCTGCAACCTTATCGATGAAGGCCACGGTGTCGCCCTGCGGCGACTGCAGCGACACGTCATCGAGCAACACTTCGCTGAATGGTGACACCGAAAGCCGGTCGATGTCGAGCGTTCCGCCCAGCAGATCGGAAAGTTCTTCGCAAGCCACGGTCCTGACCCTGTTTTGCACCGATGGAAGCGACAGGAGCACATAAAGGGCTACATATATCACAGCCACAAGCATAATCGCAACGAGGATTACGCTTCTTACAGCTTTATATATCGGCTTCAATGGGCTCATCTATAGGGTCGGAGACGTTGATTATTGTCGGTTGATTGCGCCGCCACCTGAATGCCGGACACAATACGTTACAAAATTAATAAAAAAAAACAACTTCCGCAAATCGGGCTTCGAGTCCGGCGCAGCAAAAAGGAAGGCCGCGTCGGTAGGCGGCCTTCCTGAAAACTAAGTTTGCGACATGGTTAGGGCGCTTTCATCAGAGCGACATCAGTTCGTTGAGTTTGCGCCATTGGTCTTCGTAGAGCAAGCCTCTTCGCTTGTAGCTCGACACCTTGAAGCCGGTGCGGGGACTGATTGCGATATGCTGCGGCTTCACCCATCGGGAGGCCTTGCTGACGATGGAATCGATCGACAGGGTGTTTTCCGGAAATGGACTGTGGGCCTCGATTAGCCCGAGCACCACTTTCTTTCCCTCCGGAATGTGGCGCAGTACTTCCACCGCGTAGTCGTTGTGCAGATCGAGCGGAATGAAAAACTTATCTACGTCGAGCGTCGCCAGGGCTATGGGCATCACGTTGTCGGGATATTCGATGTATTCCCATTCAGGCACCACGGTGTCGCCGCCGGAGATGTAGATCGACTTCTCCATGTCGGCGGGAAGTCCTTTGAGCGAACGGTTGATCACTTCGATAAGTTCGTTGTGCAGTTTGATCAGGTCCACACCACCCTGAAGGAGACGTTTCGTGTAGTTGTCGTCACACATCAGGCCGAGCGCCGTGTCGTCGTATTGCAATGAAGCGCAGCCGAGTTCATGCAGACGCAGTGCCATCCGGCGGTACGCCTCAGCTATGTCGTCGATCAGTACGTCGGTCGATGCAGGATAGAGCGATTCGGGGTGTCCGTCGGAAATCGCGTATATCTCGAGAAGAAGGTTGGCGGGAGAAGGAAGCGTCTGTCGGCACTGTGTGCGTTCTGCCACGGCTTCATGCAGGAAGCGGAAGTCGGCGAGAAACGGATGCTCCGGATTGAAACCGATGCGTCCGGAAAGATGGAGAAGGTCGGTGAGCGTTTCCACCGGCTGATAGAGATGTCCGCTCGCTACGTTTTCGCATGAGATGCCACGGAGGCCAAACCAGAAGTCGTATGCCCAGTGTTTGCGGCGCAGTTCTCCCGAAGTGGCGTAGGGCAGTTTGCAGGAGATCTGACGCTCCACGATGTCGCGCACTGCCTCATCCTCCATGTCGGAGAGTTGCCGGCGATCGATCAATCCTTTTTCGAAATCGCATCGGGCGCAGATCAGTGGTTCGTCGGGCAGAAAGCTGCCGATAGTTTCTATAGTCATAATGAAGTTGTATTTGCTTGTTTATGAATCATTAAAGTCAACATGAAGCGTAAAAACAGATATTCTTTCAATGCTGTGATCGTTCAGCGCTTAATGCTTTAAGTGCTGAATATCAGAAAATTCCGTTCACTCCGCAGAAGATCAGCACGAGATATCCGAGAAGCAGACCTACGGTGCCCATTATGAGGCCGGTCTTCACCATGTGTTTCTGCTCAATGAAACCGGTGGCATCGGCCAGCGCGTTTGGAGGAGTGGAGATGGGCAGAATCATGGCTACGGAGGAGCATATAGCCACGCCGATGAGCAATGTGGAAACGCCTCCGAAGGGTGCCAGCTGATCCGTCATAGAACTTCCGGCAATCGCGAGGATAGGTATGAAGAGAGCTGCGGTGGCGGTGTGGCTGATGAAATTGGCCATGAGATAGCAGAGCAGTCCCGAGCCGATAATCACTACCATTGGCGACCACGATTCGAAAGGAACCGCTTCTATCAGGTGGCCGGCAAGTCCGGATTGCTTCATTGCCACGCCCAGCGCGAAGGCTCCGGCTATCATCCACAGGATGCTCCACGACAGCTGTTCGAGGTCGCGCTTCGTGATGACGCCTGCCATGCAGAGCACCGCAACCGGTAGCATCGCCACTACATTGGCGTTGACGCCGGTCACTGAGTCGGTGAGCCACAGCAGGATAGTGATGGCGAAAGTTGCATACACCACCTTGTCTTTCCAGTGGGGTGTATGGTTGGATTCGATCTGAAGATGGATTGTCTTCTGCTTGAACGGGAAGAGGCGCTTCAGCACGAACCAGGCTATGAAGAGCAGCACGAGGGTGAGCGGCACCATCACCATCATCCACTGTCCGAAACCGATGCCCATGTCCATGCCGTTGGGATCGTTGAGAAATTTAAGCGCTATCGCATTAGGTGGCGTTCCGATCGGTGTTCCCATGCCGCCGATGTTGGCGCCTACAGGGATAGCCAGCGCGAGGCCGATCTTCCCTTTCCCGTCGGCAGGGAGAGCGTTGAGCACCGGCGTGAGGAAGGTAAGCATCATGGCAGCCGTGGCGGTGTTGCTGATAAACATCGAGAAGATGGCGGTGACCAGTATGAAGCCGAGCAGGACGTTTTCCGACTTGGTGCCGAAGGGGAGCAGCATCACCTTGGCAAGTTTTATGTCAAGGCCCGACTTGGTGGCGGCGATTGCGATTATGAACCCGCCGATGAAGAGCATGATGGTAGGGTCGGCGAAACAGTGCAGGATGTCGGTGTTGCTCACCAGATTGGAGAATTTCTCACCGGCAGCATCGGTCTGGAAAAACCATAGCGCGCTGTTGGAGGCGCAGAAGAGCAGAAGCACCACCACCGCCAGCGATGTGGTCCATGCCGGCACTGCATCGAAGAGCCACATCAAGGCGGCAAAAATGAAGATGGCGAGCACGCGGTGCTCCACGGCCGACAATCCCGGCAATCCGTAGAGCGATGACGGGGCTATCCAGAAAAACAATGGGATTGCAATCGCGAAGAAGAGTTTGAGAGCCTTGATGCCGACAGGGTTGCGATCGTTGCGACGCTCTTTTTTCCATTTGTGGTAGTCTTCCACAAGATGGAATCCATGAAACATTGTAAACATGCGGCAATCCTATTTTGACGTTCGTGAAAGCTTTCGATAGGGATTGGTGCCCGAGAGATAGAATCCGCTTTGCAGATCTTCCTCGCAATCGGGACACAACGGGCCGCCGAAATTGTAGATTACATACGAGAGCTGCCGTTCGTCGAGTCGCGACTCCCGCAGCCAATGTTGAACACTGAGGAACTCAAATGGGAATTCCTTTTCGCACCTTGGGCATTTCATAGGGTAATGAAGTTTTTAAGGTGGAAAAGATCAAAGAACGGAGCGACTTCGTTGCCGACCGGGCCGGAGCGGCTTTGTCGGTTGCAGCATGCACAAGAATCAACGGCAGCGGCGGCATGCCGTTGCTGTTGTCAGGGCGCCGGGCATTTCCATTGGAATTGCAACCGGCCGACATCGGATATTTGTCGAAGTCGAATCTCCTCACTTCAAAATCTAATCCACGAGATTATTGAAATAGATGCGTCTGGCAGGTCTCCTGACTTATCCCGTTTCGCCGACGTCTTCCCATCCTGCTCGGCAGGACAGTGACATCAAGTCGGTGATTTTATAGGAATTACAGTAGCGGGTCTGTTCCGGATTCACACCGGATTCCCTATTAATCGCGTTAAGCGAACCAAAACGTGCCGCAAATTTACTAATATTTTCCAATATTCCCACCATAAAAAGCAATAATTTAATCCGCCCCTCCCGATTTTTCGCCGCTCTCCCTCCGGCACTGCGGTACACCCCCGATCTCCGAGCGGGGGTGAGCGGCGGAGTTGCTGCTGACAGTTTTTTCAAACTCTCGTTCGCTTTTTTTTACACTCGATAGAGTGTTTTTTTTAATAGTTTATTGTTTATAGTTTTTATTCTTTTAATATGGGTAGTAATGTGTACCTGAAGTGAGACTTAATGTGTGACTGAAATGAGACCTGATGTGTGCTCCAAATGATACCCGGTTTGGGTGTGGTTGTCGGTAAGTGTCACTATGATAGGCTGATATGGTTGCAATTTAGAGGTCAGTAAAACGCGTTTTTTTCGACGCAAAAGCGACACTATAATGGCAGTATAAGTGACACTCAACGCGACATCCATCTGAAGCAGTGTAACGATGAGGGGGTATTGCCATAGGCGTAAGTTCCTTTGGCAGAGCAGATAACTATAAGCTGCAGTGTCGTCAGTACCAAACGTCCCAATAGAGTTCAAATCCCCGAATCTATTTAAAAAACAACTATATTTCAAGCCTAAAATCGCGATATTTAAGCCCCAAAATCAAACAACGCAATCCCCCCCACTCCCTTATCCCCATAATTTATCC
>JAUNFY010000007.1:0-605 GCA_030524805.1 Bacteroidales bacterium
TGATTACGCATGGATACGCATGGATATACATGTTTCCCCATGAGTACACATGAGAAATCATGACTTCCCAAAAGAATCCCCAAAAAGAACTGAATAAAGAATATGACCGACGACTCGCAATATTTGAAGGCTTCTTACTTCACCCTCGGATGCAAACTGAATTTCTCGGAAACATCCGCCATCGGAATGCAGCTTGCCGAGCGAAACATCCTGAAAGCCCGCGCCGGGGAAACCCCCGACATCGTGGTGGTCAACACTTGCTCCGTCACTGAGGTGGCCGACAAAAAGGGGCGCTCCCTCGTCAGAAGGTTGCGCGACCGTTGGCCCGACGCCACTCTCGTGGTCACGGGGTGTTACGCCCAGCTCAAACCGCAGGAAGTGGCCGCCATAGAGGGCGTCGACATGGTGCTCGGCAACGACGAGAAACTCCGTATTGGCGAGTTCCTCGACGAGTGGATGGTCACCCGCCAAAGCAAGGTGAGCGTGCATCCTTATCTCGACATCAAGGAGTTCAGGGGCGCCTGTGAGCGTGGCGACCGCACTCGTTATTGGCTCAAGGTGCAGGACGGTTGCGATTATTTCTGCACCTATTGCACCATCCCCTT
>JAUNFY010000007.1:615-67702 GCA_030524805.1 Bacteroidales bacterium
CTCGAGGCCGCAGTCGCTCGGGCCGCACCGCGCAGCTCGTAGAGGAAGCTCGCAGGGCCGCTGCCGAAGGTGGCAAGGAGATTGTGCTCACGGGGGTTAATGTGGGATGTTTCGGCAAGGATACAGGCGAGAGTTTTCTCGGCCTGCTCAAGGAGCTGGATGCCGTGGAGGGAATAGAGCGCTACAGGATCTCAAGCATCGAGCCCAATCTGCTTTCCGAGGAGATTATCCGCTGGATTGCCACAGAGAGCCGTGCTTTCATGCCCAGTTTCCACATCCCTCTGCAGTCAGGGTCGGACGAGGTGCTCAGGCTGATGAACCGCCGTTATCGCACCTCCCTCTTCGCGGAGCGCATCGATCTCATCCGCACTCTTATTCCCGATGCTTTCATCGGGGTCGACATAATAGCGGGCGCAAGGGGCGAGACGCAGGAGGAATGGCTCAACAGCCTCCACTTTGCCGCGTCGCTACCCGTAAGCCGTTTCCACGTCTTCCCTTACAGCGAACGGCCCGGCACGAAAGCCCTCGGCATAGCGGGGCAGGTGAGCCAGGAGGAGAAACACCGCAGGGTAGGGGAGTTGACAAAGCTCAGCGATGAAAAACTGCGCGATTTCTCACGCCGGTTTTTCGGCAAGGTCAGAAATGTGCTCTGGGAGCATCCCGATGGAGGCGACGAGGGGCTCATGTTCGGCCATACCGACAATTATCTGCGGGTATGCGCCAAGGCATCGCCCGACCTTTACAACACTATATCGCCGGCCCGCCTCGACAGCTTCTTCAACGGCGATCCGGAGACAATCTACGCAACTTTAGTCTGATACGGTTATGTTGGGCAAGAAACTACTCTCTGTGATCATACTCAACTGGAACGGCGAGCATCTGCTCCGCAAGTTCCTCCCCTCCGTGGTGCTTGCCGCGCAAGACGACAGGGTGGAGGTGATAG
Source organism: Bacteroidales bacterium (assembly GCA_030524805.1). Classification (GTDB taxonomy): domain Bacteria; phylum Bacteroidota; class Bacteroidia; order Bacteroidales; family Muribaculaceae; genus Lepagella. Next base: position 1,559 of record JAUNFY010000007.1, read on the forward strand.
TGGCCGACAACGGCTCCACCGATTCCTCGCTTGAGGTCCTCGACCGCTACTTCCCGGCCGTGAGGGTGATACGCCTCGACCGCAACTATGGATTTGCCGAGGGCTACAACAGGGCTATCGCGGAGGTGCAGACCGAATACGTCACCCTGCTCAACTCCGACGTCGAGACCCCCTGCGGATTGTGGCTCCCGATTCTCGATTTCATGCAGGCCAATCCCGGTGTCGGTGCATGCCAGCCCAAGATATTGAGCTATGCCGACAAGGAGATGTTTGAATATGCCGGAGCCGCCGGCGGCTTGCTCGACAAGCTCGGCTATCCTTATTGCCGCGGGCGCCTTTTCGACCGCATCGAGAAAGATTGCGGACAGTATGATTCCGCGCCGGCCGATGTGGCATGGGCTTCCGGTGCCGCTCTCACGGTGCGCAGGGATGCTTATCTGCAGGTCGGTGGGCTCGACAACCGCTTCTTCGCCCACATGGAGGAGATCGACCTCTGCTGCCGCCTCTGGAATGCCGGCTGGCGCGTAAGCGTGGTTCCGTATGCCAAGGTCTATCATCTCGGGGGTGCCTCCCTGGCTCAGGGCAATCCGAAGAAGACATATCTGAATTTCCGCAACAATCTGCTGCTCCTTCACAAGAATCTTCCGGCGAAGGAGGGGCGCCGGCTGCTCTTCAGGCGCCGACTGATGGACACCCTGGCCTTCCTGATGTATGTGGCGAAATTCGACTTCCCCAATGCCCGCGCAATCCTCAGGGCCCATTCCGACTTCAGGAAGATGCGCGGCCTCTACAGCGGCTTCCCCGCCCGCAACGTGCTCGCCACCCTCCCCGGTGCCGACCGCAACATTATAATTGAAAGATATTTAAAAAACAAACAGAAACTATGAAAAAATTGATATTGGTCAGCAACGACGATGGATATATGGCGAAAGGTGTCAGGGAACTGATGGGTATGCTCGCGCCCTACGGCGAGGTGGTGGCCGTATGCCCGCATGTGGGCCGCAGCGGCCAGTCGATGGCCCTCACATTCGATGCCCCGCTGCGCATCGAGGAAGTTGAATCTCCGGTGGCCGGCGCCCGGCTTTACAGTTGCAGCGGCACTCCGGTCGACTGCGTCAAGGTGTCGCGCGAATGCGTGCTCGGCGGTCGTCTGCCCGACCTTGTAGTGGCCGGAATCAATCATGGCAGCAATGCCTCGGTCAACGTGGTCTACAGCGGCACGATGGGAGCTGTGCAGGAAGGTGCCATGTGGGGAGTTCCCGCCATAGGCTTCTCCCTCACCAGCCACGATGCCGACGCCGACTTCATGGCGGTGCGTCCCGCCGTCGATGCCCTCGTGCCGAAACTGCTTGAGGAAGGACTTTCCGAAGGCCTCTTCATCAACGTCAATGTGCCCCACGGGGTGGCGCACGCGCCGATGATGTTCTGCCGCGAATGCAAGGCCCACTGGAGCGAGGAGTATCAGCAATACAAAGACCCGATGGGCAAGACATTCTTCATGCTCGCCGGCCACATGGTCAACGACGAGCCGGAAAGCACCGACACCGACCTCTACGCCCTCGCCCACGGCCGCACCTCCGTAGTGGCCGAGCTCCTCGACCGCACCGCCCCCGCCCCGCAGGTCCCCGCCTGGCTCCGCACTCTTGCCTCAAAATGAAGGGGAAAGACGAAATCTTGTCAGAACAGCACGATTTTGCCGAAAAAACTTGACATTCGGCTGAAAATGTATTAATTTTGCAGTTCATTGGGGACTTCGTATCCCGCAACTTTACATAATCTGAAAATGAAGCCACAGAAAGAGGTTAAGATTCCCAATCGTGCTGCCCATTTCACTACAGGCGTCAGCGTCACTCTCGCGCTGCTCACGTTGGGGATTATAGCCATGATAAGGATAGCCGCTACGGTAGAATCCCACCGTATGCTCGAAAAGATAGAAATAAGCGTCATTCTGGCCGACAGCATCGACGACTCAAGAGGTATGGCCATATCTGAAGCCATTGCCAAACAGCCTTTTGCGCTCGACACTCGGTTTATCTCGCGCCGCCAAGCTATGGAAAACTGGAAAGAGGCCACGGGTGAGGATCTGGAGAAGACCTTCGGCGTCAACCCTCTGTCGCCCGAAATAGCATTCACTGTCCGCACAGGCTACACATCGCCCGCCGGCATCGCCAAGATTTCCAAGGCCATAACCTCTGTGGATGGGGTGGCCGAAGTCGGGGCTCCCGACAGCGAGCTCATCAAGTCGATGAACGATACCATCCGCAAGATTACGCTGAGCATGACCCTGCTTGCAGCCGTCATGCTGATAATCTCATTCGTGCTGATCAACAACACCGTGCGCCTCTCGATTTATTCAAGGCGTTTCACGATACACACCATGCAGCTCGTCGGCGCCACCGACGGCTTCATCAGGCGTCCGTTTGTGGCTGCCAACACCGTGGTGGGCATAGTCTCCGGACTGATTGCCGCCGCGCTCCTGGCCCTCCTGCTCGTGGCCGCTCCCAATATCGGGATGGGCGAGCTCAACCGCCTCGTCTCCTGGCCCGCGATGGGAATCCTCGCGCTCGCCCTCGTGGCCATCGGCGCTGCCATCTGCAGCACCGCCTCGGCCCTGGCCACCACGCGCCATCTGCATCAGGACTATGAGGAATTGTTCAACTGACTGTATTTTCAGCATAAAATCATATAAAACATGAAAATAAAATTTCCGACTCCTGTGGAAGGAGGTATCAAGAAAGTTCCGGAAAACGAACGGCCTTTCGGCCGGGCAAATTATATCGCCATGGCCGCCTGTCTGGCATTGATAGTGATAGGGTTCATACTCATGTCCGGCCCCGGCAGCTCGGTGGAGGGTGGTTTCAACCCCGACATTTTCTCCACACGCCGCATCGTGGTAGGCCCTACTGTGACTTTCCTCGGGTTTCTGTGCATGGTCTTCGCCATCCTCAGCAAGCCCAAAGCCAAAAATTCAATTCCACAGCCGAAATCAACATTCGAAATTCAACCTTCAACATTGAATAAATGGATTGGTTAGACGCCCTCATCCTCGGCATTGTCCAGGGACTTGCCGAATATCTTCCGATTTCATCAAGCGGTCATCTGGTGATCTTCCGCGAGATTCTCGGCCTTAAACTTCAGGGAGACGATGCTCTCCAGTTTGACGTGATACTGCATGCGGCCACCGTGCTCAGCACCATAGTGGTGCTTTGGCCTATGTTTCGCAACCTCTGCAAGAGTTTCTTCACCTTCAAACGCGACGACGACTTCTGGTATGTGGTGAAGATTCTCGTCAGCTGCATTCCTATAGCCATAGTCGGCTTCTGCTTCAAGGATCTTGTGGAGAACCTCTTCACCGGCAACCTTACGATCGTGGGCATCTGCCTCTTCGCCACCGCATGCCTCCTCTCCTTCGCCTATTTCAGCGACCGCCGCAGGGATGGCAAGATGAAGACGGCAGAAGCTGGCCGCGACATCACCTTCGCCGACGCCCTCACTATCGGTGTGGCGCAGGCAGTCGCCGTACTTCCCGGCCTCAGCCGCAGCGGCACCACCATCGCCACCGGTATCCTCATCGGCGACAAGCGCGACAAGGTGGCTTCATTCTCATTTCTGATGGTGATAATCCCTATTCTGGGCGAGGCTCTTCTCGACCTGAAAGACATCATTTCGCCCGATGCCGGGGCTGCCGCATCGGAGGTGCCCGCATCGTGCCTCATCATTGGCTTCGTGGCTGCCTTCCTCGTAGGTTGTGCCGCCTGCCGGTGGATGCTGAATCTGGTGAAGAAAGGGCAGCTCATCTGGTTTGCCGTCTACTGCCTCATCATGTCGGTGGTGTGCCTGGTGTGGTGATTATAACTGCTGAAATCTTTGATATATGGATTTTATAACAGGAGAAATCATAGGAATCGACAAGCCGTTGGGCTGGACCTCATTTGATGCTGTGAAGCGTGTTAGGGGGGCTATCCAGCGGCGCCTCAATCTGAAGAAATTCAAAGTGGGCCACGCCGGCACTCTCGACCCTCTCGCCACCGGTGTGCTCATCGTGTGCACCGGCCGTGCCACCCGCCGCATCGAAGACCTGCAGAACGGCACGAAAGAATATCTGGCCACTCTCAGGCTCGGCGCCACAACCCCCAGCTTCGACCTCGAGAAGGAGATCGACGCCACCTATCCCTGGGAGCACATCACTCTCGACATGGTGCGCGACGTGCTGCCCGACTTCACGGGGCATATCCTTCAGGTTCCCCCCGTGTTCAGCGCCGTGAAGGTAGATGGCAAAAGGGCCTACAAATATGCGCGCAAAGGCGCTGAGGTGGAGCTCAAGGCCAAGCCCCTCGTCATCGAGGAGCTGGAGCTGCTGCCCTCCGAACTTCCCGATCTCAATCTGCGCATTGTCTGCTCGAAGGGCACCTACATCCGCGCGCTCACACGCGACATAGGACAGGCACTGCAGTCGGGAGCACATCTCACGGCTCTCCGCCGCACACGCGTAGGCGACGTCAGGGTCGACGACTGCCTCTCGATCGACAAAGCGATAGAATTGATCAATACTTGTGACTTAACATTTCCCGAACTCTCTATACAATGAAACTCTCACAATTCAAATTTAAACTGCCCGACGCTCAGATTGCAATGCACCCGTCGGAAAACAGAGACGAATGCAGGCTGATGGTGGTCGACTCGCGCGATGGCAGCATCAAACACTGCGTTTTCAAGGAAATCATCAATTATTTTGAAGATAAAGACGTAATTGTCTTCAACGATACCCGTGTCTTCCCCGCCCGCCTTTACGGCAATAAGGAGAAGACCAATGCCAAGATCGAGGTTTTCCTGCTCCGTGAGCTCAACGAGCAGCTCAAATATTGGGATGTGCTGGTGGAGCCGGCGAGGAAGATCCGAATCGGCAATAAACTCTATTTCGGCGAAGACGATTCGATGGTGGCCGAAGTGGTGGACAACACCACTTCGCGCGGACGCACGCTGCGGTTCCTTTTCGACGGCTCCCACGAGGAATTCAAGGAGGCCCTCTATGCCCTGGGCGAGACGCCGCTTCCCGACTATATCGACCGTCCGGCCGAGCCCGATGATGTAGACCGCTATCAGAACATTTTCGCCACTAAGGAAGGGGCCGTGATGGCTCCGGCGGCAGGCCTTCACTTCAGCCGCGAATTGCTGAAGCGCCTCGAGATAAAGGGCGTGGAGCGCGGTTTCGTCACCCTGCATTGCGGACGTGGCAATTTCCGCGACATCGACGTCGAAGACCTCACAAAGCACCGTATGGACTCCGAGCAGATGTTTGTGGAAGATGAAGTGGTGAATCTGGTCAACGCGGCCAAAGACCGCGGCTCGAATATTTGCGCCGTGGGCACTTCCACCATGCGCGCGCTCGTGACTGCCGAGTGCATGAACGGACATCTGATGCCATTCGAGGGATGGACCAACAAATTCGTGTTCCCTCCCTACGATTTCAACGTCTGCAACATGATGGTTTCGAATTTCCATCTTCCCTACAGCACGCTGCTCATGATGGTGTCGGCTTTCGGCGGCTACGACCTGGTAATGACCGCATACGAGTCGGCCGTGAAGGAAGGTTATATGTTTGGCGCATACGGCGACGCGATGCTTCTCCTGCGCTGACAATCAGCAGATGATATTCTCCGGGGGCGTCCTGGGGCCGCAAGGCCTTGCAGGATGCCCCTGTTTCTTTAATCTTTTTAACTGTTTGCAAGTCTATTGGTTAAATAAATCTAAATAGATGTCGATTTTGCTGCAAAAATTTGACAAACGGTTGGAAATGTATTAATTTTGCAACGTGTTTTTCATGGTATTAGATTTAAGGTTAGAGGATTAATTGTCGTGAGACAATTTTTCCTTTTTTTTTATTATATACTTGATACTCAAATAACAAACCCACTCAAAAGGAATTAGAGTAACAAAATTGGTAACAAATACTCACTTTATTCCCTTTTTCGTGGGTTCGATACTGCAAAGATAGTAAATTATTCTGATATAGCAAATAAATCTCTCTGGATTCCGTCTTTATTCCGTCTGCATCCAGTCTTCTACCACCGTTAAAACTTTGTTACTCCAGATATTCACGGCTCTCTATCTTGACGGAAAAGAAACCTCTACCACGGGCAATAAAAAAGGGGGAATTTAACCCCCATTATGATGTTAAAAACGTTGATTGGAATGATTGAAAGTGTTAATCTCCCTTTCGTTACTGGCTTTTTTAGTTAAAGACGGAGGTTTTTCAGTCTATCAATGTACCTCTTCATTGCAGTTGTTAACCTTTCTGGAGAGACCCATCCCCTCCAGTATTGAATGGTTGGGAGTAACGTCTTCAATGTTTCAAGATTGTCAAACTGGAGAAGCATTGCAAGTTCATCGTTGAGACGATACATCTTTCTTCCATCGGGTCTCATCGTTGCTTTCCGATACATAAGACGGAGACCGTTTATTACCGTGGCATAATAAGTATATACCTCGTCATTGCACTGTTCCCACCCCTTTGACTTCTTTAGCAATTCAATTCCATACTCTCTACTTCCGAGCCAGTCTTGATAAAATAGATCTGCTTCATTAGGGTCTGATAAGTCATATTCCCATTGCCGAAACTCCTTATTCCATTTCATATTCGTGTTTGGTCTTATCATTGACGAAACGTGTAATGATGTCTACTGGCTTGTAACGGTCTCCAGTGAAGACAAGTATTGTTTTTCTATGTCTGCTATTGATAGGCTTGCAGACTGCTTCAACATACTCCCTCACTGCTTCGTTGAGTTTATTCAATATCATCTTTTCAAACTCTGTCTTTCTCTGAAATTCCATATCAATTTAAGTTTTGAGTGTTGGCATTTACAAACATAAACTGTCCTTGACGGTCTATGTCTATCCAGTCTGGCACACCTCCGAACATTAATAACATTGTGCCGAGACCCACCGTCTCTTCAATCATTGTCTTTACATCTGGATAGCCGTTGCACAGTGCAAAGTTATCATCAAACCTTGCTTGTATTCGTGGAGGTGCAAACCATTCACGGAATATTATCGGGAGTGTGTTGCCGTCTTCGGTAGTGTATTCCCAGAGCATATCCCGAAACTGGCTATTAATGGATATTAATCTATAATCGTTTTTCATTGTTGTTTTAGTTTATGTGTATTCACTTTTTGACTACAATATACAACTTATTATGTAGGGGTTTCAGCAATAAAGACAAGCATTTATTATCTGATTATCCAGTTCCATAATTAGAGTGTCTTCTTCCAGATGTTTTCCTTTTGCCTTGGCTCTCTCTACCATTTGACGAAACCGATAGAGTTGTTGACGGTCTAATACATTTGCCATTGCTAACTGGCTCATAAAGTCTGCAACTGTCTCCGTGTCTGCTCTGGAAAGTAGAAGACCAGTGAGACAACTAAATGCATCTTTCGGGTTACATACTTCTTTGAGTGCAGTCGGCTTCATCATCTTTCGTTTGCTAATAGCAAAGTAGTTCTCACGATATAAAGACTGCATCCTCTTATAAAATTGACGGTCATAGAGAGTGCTTGCAGTTACTGTTTCGTACCATCCTATTTGTTTAGGTAGACGGTTCTTAAATCGGAGTTCAAAACGGAGTATATTGTAATTCTGGAAACCATCGGGGAGAGGGTCTTTCCTTTTCTTCATTTCAAGTTTCTTATCATAAAAGACAAGACTTTTCCGTTGCTCTCCTTGATATTGATAGTAAAGACTTCCTTGTTGTGGGTTTCTGTGAAGACGTGGGAGAGACCCCAGACGTTTAAGATACTCTTCAACTGGATTCTCCATTAAGAAAGCATCCCCAAATTCAAGATAAGAGACTTTTGCCGTGGAAATGTCTGCTCCCAGTGCTTCGGAAAGTTTCTGCACGGCTCTTTCCGTGTCTTTTCGGTTAAGTGTGTAGATGTTGCTCCCATTGTAGAATTTAGCCAGACTTCCTACAATATAAAGTGAAGATTCATACACCGTAACTTTCAGACCTCCGAGAGAGCCGTAACTTCGTGCTTCTCCAGTCTCACGGTCTATTACTTCCTTGCAGTTGGAGAGACGGCTTGCAATGGAGGAAAAGACCTCTTCCCCCACTGCAAAACGTTCCAGTCTCAAATGAATGTTATCAAACATCTGTAGTCAGTTTTTGATACATTATACAACTTTATACGTTGGGAAAGTCTTCATCAACATATTTTCTCAACTGAATGGATTCAAGTTGCTCATTAAACCCACCCTCCCGAAACGGCTTTATATACTTACAAGCACGTTGTCTGATTGGCTTCTCGTTGCTTCCTTTAAGCACTATCCATTCAATCTTTGTCGGGTGAACGTCTGTTATGTCTGACAGGTTGGGGGTGCAGACGAAAAGGAAACCATCTTGTCTGTATGGATAGAAATAATTCTCCTTTCCATTCTTTAAAGTCTGCTCAAATATCGGCTCTCCATAAGCCAAACCAGTTAATTTGCCAAACTCCAGAAAGTTTCTTAATCCAGATAGATTCCTACTGCTTTTTAATTCAAGATTCATTTCGGGTCTTGATTTGTCTTTGCTCTGATAGTTGGGTTTATGAGAGACGTGTATTTCCTTTCTTCCAGTAGTCTTGTCTCTATTTCCCCGACAGTTTGAATGGAGCATTTCCATATATTCATAAGACCCACCCCAATATGTAAGACGATACTTTGCAGATGATTTCAATACCTCCACCAGTTCTAAGACTGCACGGAAACGTATTACTGGCATATTCTCCCCGACAGTCATTTGAGACCTCCTTTCTTTACCTTATTGCAGAAATGTTCTGCTATTGCTTTCTGTTCGTCTTCCAGTTGAGATCCGATTCGATTCCGAGTAAGCCAGTCTTCTACTTCACTCTTCTTAAAGTAGAGGTGTTTCCCATTGTCTGCACGATAGTGAGGAATGCTTCGGGTTGAGGTCAGTTTGTAGACTGATGATTTAGCCAGACCAGTGAGAAGACAGACCTCTTCCAGTGTTAGCACGTTCTTTGCTCCTAATAGAGCCAGTTGCTCTAAACGGTCAAACCGTTTCATTATTTCATTCATAGTCTTGTATGAATTTATGTTGATGAAAAGGATTGGTGGCCACCGTTTATCCTATCAATGATTTTCATTGACAGTGCAAAGTTAGCAACTATCGGTAAGAAAAAACTCCACCAGTGAAACCACCAGTGGAGTGAAGTGAAGAGTGAAATACTATTATCTAAACTCAGACATTAGGTCTTCAATGTCCTCAAATCCTTTTGGGAGAAATTCTGTTTTTCCCCTTTTATTGCTATGCATATAATCGTGGAGTTTAGTGCCGTCTGCATAATCCCAATTTCCCCCTTGTCTTTTTGTTAGAAATACTCCACTAAAATAAGACCAGTTCACTGATTCTACCTCATCATCATAAAGTTTTTCAGATAAATCCATATATAAACTTAATACTTTGATGAAATAAGCCAGTAGTGGATTAGACCTTAACCATTTAAACCCATTATCAAATTTTTCCATAAACCCTCTATTTACGGCTTCGTCCAGTATCGGTTTAAGTTCCTCATTACTCCAAAAGTCCGAGTTCTTTACTGGTGTAGGTGCTTTGGAGGGTTGAGGTTGAGGGTTTACCTCCTCTTCCCTTTCGGAGAGGGTATTAAGTAGACAGTCCACTACAAGGTTCCACTCCCGACAGATAATAAAGACGGTGTTTATATAATCGTATGCTTCTGCATCATCCATAACTTTAGCCAGATACCACCTTGAAGAGTAGTAATCGGGGAGACCATAAACATCTTTAGGGTCTTCAATCTTGAAAAGAATATCTTTTGTTTTCCGTCTTGTGTATTTAAGTCTATTGGAAATTGTAACATCATCGTCTTCTGGCTCTCCGAGTATTCCGTTGTCTATATCGGTAGCAATAGAGCCGTGTGTCAGTTTGTATTTAAGAGTTTCAATATCTCTGGAGGAAAGTCTTTCTTTAATAATATCGTCTTCGTATGATAGTAACTTCTCTTCGTATCTTAAAGGGAGGTCTTCAATCATTGCCAGTAGTCTTCTGACTTCGTGGGAGGTGCTAATAAGATTCTCTATTGCTTGTGGGAGGTTCGGAGATTCCATTTCAAAAAATAAAAATTAAAAATTTCGGGGGGTGCTGACAGTCTATTTTTGAGACGTGTAAGGGGGGGAGGGGTGTTGCCACCCTCTACCCCTTGAAGATTCCAGACAGTGTGTCAACTGCATCGTCTTTTGCTTTATTCACAAGTTCTGCATAGATTCGTGTTGTTTGCAGACTTCTATGACCGAGTAACTTGCTAACTGTGTAGATGTCTACTCCGTTATTAATCATTAGAGTTCCGAAACTGTGCCGTGCAGAATGGAAAGTAAATCTTTTCTGGATTCCAGCATCATTCCCCCATTTAGTCAAGACTTTTCCGATATTGAGAGGTGTCGGGAGGTTCGGGAAAACTTTGTCTGAGGGTGTTGCATCGTCTCTTTCTGGTAGCCATATCAATGCTTGTTCATTCAGTTTCATTGATACTGGGTCTTTGGTCTTCTGCATAGTCAGTTCAAGACGGAGGTCTTCTCCATCGTGAATGATTTCAGACCATTTCAGTTTGTAGATGTCGGAGATTCGGAGACCACAGAAACAAGCAAAAAGGAATGCTCTCTTAATGTCTTCACGTCTGCACTCCGTCTTGATTAGAGCCTTGACTTCTGGTGCAGTAAGGAAAACTCTCTGCACTGTTGGGTGTTTCGGGAGTTCTCCGTTGTCTTTCATTCCCTCTATTGGATTCTTTGTTATAATCCCCTCTCTGAATGCTCTACCCATACAAGACTTTAAAGACGAAAAGACTTCATAGATACTGTTTTCAGACAGAGTATAAACCTCGTCTTTCATCTTGCTTTTGCGTTTGTAGTTACGGAGGTGTTTGAGAAAGTCTCTGAATAATTCAGTAGTGAGTTGTTGCATCTGGATAGTGTCGTATTTGCTACCGAGCCAGTTCTTAAGATGAAACTCCAGATTATTTACTTGTTTCTGTCTGGCTATTCCCACTGAAACGGAGATAAGACCTACATACTGCACTAACCAGTCTTTAAGCAACATCTTTCCGAGTGATGTTAGTTTCTTCTCTACCTTTCCGAGTTCGATTACTCCCTTTTCCCTTTCGATTCGTATTGCTTCTGCACGGAGCATTACTTGATGATTTCTTGCCTTGATAGCCTTGATTTCGTCTGGAGTTCCTATTTCGGGGAGTAGTCGGAGTGCCTTGTTGTTTTCATCCTTTAGAAACTCATAGGCTCTTTGACCGTCTTGATATAGGTCTAAATAGATACTTTGCTCTCCGTTTCTGCACTTCTTGAAACGGAGTCTCACCAGTTGTTTAACCTTTGGTGTTGAGGTCTTCTTTGGTCTTCCCATTTTGTTACTCGTTATGTATTTGTTACCAATACAAAGATAATAATAAAATCGGAAATGTGCAAGTAACGGAGTAACAAAAATAGTAACAAAGTAACAAAAATAAACTGGTATTATCGGAAAATATTACCTCTATAGTTAGAATTAACTTATTGATTTTATTTATAGTTGGTAGTAGTTTGTTTTCGTGGATTAGTTAACGTGAGACAATTTTTCCTTTTTTTTATTGCCGTTTCCGGCGCCCGTGTCTGTCGCCGGTTCCTTTCATTCATTTCCTGTCATCCGGTCCTTTATCTGGTCCTTTTGCCGGTGTGCATAAGCCCGGCTGCCGGGAATCAGCTGAAGATCTCGCGCATCACGTCGAGCGACTTCAGGTTGTCGCATCCCGGGAAATGGCATCCGTAATATTTGAGGAGCATGTCGAGCAGCTCGCTGCGCTGCCTGCCGTTGAAGCGGAAATACCGGCTGTTGGCGAAATTCATCCGCGCCAGAAGGGGGAGTAGCGCCGACTTGCGGGCATCCACCCTGGCCGAGCCTGCGGTGAGCGATGAAAAAGGCAACACCATCGTGCCCCCCTTCATGTCGAATTCCATCCCCTCGGTGAAGTTGCTTATATCCGGACTTATACCCATCAGCGGCATGAGGCTGATGAGGAAAGTGATGTGGAAATTGGCTATGGCGGCCGTATCGGTCGTTTCGTCGAGAATGGTCAGCGAGTCGGCTATGAAGCGCCATAATGTCGGTTCGGGTGCCGCTTCGCGCAGCAGACGCTGCAGGAACTCGGAGAGAAACATCACCACTCCCGCTTTGTGAGGATCATAGTAGAGGTTGCGCCACATCCTCACCTGATTCACGGCCGATGGGATATGCAGGTCGCGGTTGGCGCTGATGTTGGCCTGTATCTCCACTATGGCGAGGGGCATGAGCCGTGAGGCCGAGGCGCGCCCTTTCTTGGTGGCGCCCACGGGCGTGAGAAACGCCATGCGGCCACGCTCCAGCGTGAACACGCTGGCCACGTTGTGTCGGTCGCTGTGGCGGATTGTTCCCAACACTATCGATTTCAGATTCTCTTTCATATCCCTGCCTTGGATTGAGCGATGTTTTGCGTGGCTTCGGCTATGCGCCTGGCATCCACTGCGGTTCCGGTCTGACACTAAAAAAAGATCTAACTCTTTTCACAAAGAATTAGACCGAAACCTTAATCTTAATTTAATACTATGAAAAACACGTTGCAAAGGTAATGAAATATTTTTGTTATTGCAAATAAAATTAATAAAAATTTTGAAATTTTTTGTTCAATCCAATTTTTATATGATTATTTCGTTTATATATAGAAGTTGTATTGATTTGTTTTTCCGTCAGGATCTCGTCTGCTTTCCGGGTGGTTTTCCCTGAAATAGGGGCGATGAGGGTGGCGGAGGGATATTTTAATATATAGGTAAGCTCAGGCAACTTCAGTATTAGGTAGAAATTCAAGAATCAAACCAAAAGATGAGAAAATATAATATCGCTGTAGCCGGCACAGGCTATGTAGGACTTTCGCTTGCCACTCTTCTCGCGCAGCACAACCGCGTGACTGCCGTGGATATCATCCCCGAGAAGGTAGAGAAAATCAACAACCGTATCTCTCCGATCCAGGATGAGTATATAGAAAAATACCTGAAGGATAAGCAACTCGACCTCACGGCCACTCTCGACGGGGCAGCCGCCTACAAGGATGCTGACTTCGTGGTGATCGCGGCCCCTACCAACTACGACCCGGTGACAAACTTCTTCGACACCCACAACATCGAGGATGTGATTGATCTCGTGCTTTCGGTCAATCCCGATGCTGTCATGGTCATCAAGTCGACCATACCGGTAGGCTATTGCCGCTCGCTCTATCTGAAGTATGCGCGAGCCGGAGCGAAATGCCTTAACCTCATGTTCTTCCCCGAGTTCCTGAGGGAGTCGAAGGCTCTCTACGACAATCTTTACCCGTCGCGCATCATAGCGGGTATCCCGAAAATAATCGATGATAAGCAGCACGCGGCGGAAAACGACGCTATCCGTGCGCTCACCGACATGCAGAAGATGAATGAGGTGGCGCATGAGTTTGTGGCGCTCCTCACCCAAGGAGCGCTCAAGGAAGACATTCCGGTGCTCTATATGGGCATGAAAGAGGCAGAGGCTGTGAAACTCTTCGCTAATACATATCTTGCGCTCCGTGTCAGCTACTTCAACGAACTTGACACCTATGCCGAGGTGAAAGGGCTCGACTCGAAGGCCATAATCGAAGGCGTGGGCCTTGATCCGCGAATCGGCTCGCACTACAACAATCCATCGTTTGGATATGGCGGCTACTGCCTCCCGAAAGACACCAAACAGCTGCTCGCCAACTATGCCGAAGTGCCGCAAAACATGATGTCGGCCATAGTGGAGTCGAACCGCACGCGCAAGGACTTCATTGCCGACCAGGTGCTCCGCCTCACGGGCTGGTATGACTATTCCACCTACAATCATTATGCCTCGCGCGGCCATGACGCGGCGTCAGCCCCCACGGTCGGGGTGTATCGCCTCACGATGAAGTCTAATTCCGACAATTTCCGTCAGTCGAGCATCCAGGGAGTGATGAAGCGTATTAAGGCAAAAGGCGCGTCGGTGGTGATCTACGAGCCCACACTGCAGGACGGCTCCACATTCTTCGGAAGCCTCGTGGTCAATGATCTTCAGAAGTTCAAGGCCATGTCGCAGGCCATAATAGCCAACCGCTACGACAGCGTGCTCGACGACGTGGCTGCGAAAGTTTACACCCGTGACATATTCCGCCGCGACTGATCTTCGCGACCGACCCGATACGACTGACTTGCCGCGATTGACCCTCGTGACTGACACGCCGCGACTGACACTTCCGTCAGCCGCGGCGTCGCGCTTCTCATGAGTAGAGGAATCTCTTTATCGAACGTTTCGGAGTCTTCTCGAATTCGTTGGGAATAAGCTGTATTTTCGACAGCCTCTCGTAGGGCGCCACAAGCTTGTTGAGCTCCTTCCTGATCTCTTCCGTCTTCGCGTCAAGATCGGTGCTCACCATGCCTAACTTGTCGAGAGCCGGATAGTCGGGATATACGAGCGCCACAAGCTTCCCGTCGCGTTCCACCACGAGCGATTCCGCCACGAAAGGCATGTTGTTGAGCTTCGCCTCTATTTCCTCCGGATAGATGTTCTGGCCATTGGCCGAGAGAAGCATCGTCTTGTTGCGTCCGCGGAGGAAAAGGGTGCCGTCGGGGGTGCGTGTGCCCATGTCGCCCGTCTTCAGCCATCCGTCCTTGTCGAGCACGGCGCGTGTGGCTTCCGGATTGCGGTAGTAGCCTTTCATTACGTTGACACCTCTCACGCACACCTCGCCGGGTATCCGCTCCGGGTCTTCGCTGAGCACTATCGACTCCATTATGGGGAGCGTGCGTCCGGCGCTGCCCACCTTGAAGTCGCGCCAGCCGGTGTAGGAGATGAGAGGGCCGCATTCCGTCATGCCGTAGCCCACCGTGAAGGGAAACTTTATCTTGTGGAGGAATTCCTCCACCTCATGGTTGAGGGCGGCACCCCCCACTATCACTTCCTCAAACTCGCCGCCGAAAGCGGCGATGAGTTTCTTGCGTATCTTGGCATACACCAGCTTGTCGATCACCGGCATGGAGATCGACCATTTCACGGCCCCTTTCGAGATCATCGGCAGGATCTGCTGCTTGTATATCTTCTCCAGGATAAGCGGCACGCAGATGATGAGGTTGGGCTTCACCTCCGACAGTGCCTTGAGCAGGATTCTCGGCGAAGGAGTCTTGTCGAGAATGGTGATGTGGCTTCCCACTGCGAGAGGGGTGAGCATGTCGAAAGCGCAGGCGTAGGCATGGGCGAGAGGCAGGAAACTGAGCGCGCGGCTCTTTCGGAAATGCAGGCGGCTGTTGATGCCGAAGCATACGTTGCCCGCAAGGTTCCGCCCTGTCAGCATCACCCCCTTCGAGAATCCTGTGGTGCCCGATGTGTAGTTTATCTCTGCTATCTCCTCGTTGCCGCGGTCGGCATATCTCACGTCGGCCGGTCCGTAACCCTCCGGATATCTTTTCTCGAATCGCCTGCCCGTGAGGCGGGCTATGCGGCGTATCTCCTGCCCCTGCGGCTCATAGAGCACCTCGTGGCTGTTGAGCGAGAACACCGCCTTCACCTTCACCAGCGACTCCGGCTCGATGTGTTCCCATATCGATTCCTGTATTATCAGTATTGTGGCGCCCGAATGGTTCAGGATGTGCGTTATGTCGATCGGATTGAAATCGGGCAGGATAGGCACCACTACGGCGCCATACGTCACTATTCCCATGTAGGAACGCACCCAGTCGGTAGAGTCCTTGCCGCATACGGCGATCTTGTCGCCCGGCTTCACTCCGATCGACTCGTAGAAAGTGTGGATGAGTGCTATGGAGCGGGCAAACTGGCCGTAGGTGAGCGTGACGTTCTTGGTGTAGTCGGTCAGTGCCGGAAGATCCCAGTTCCTGGCGAAACTTTTCTCGTATATCTTGATAAAATTAAGTATTTCCATTCTGGTATAGATTATTGCAAATGTGAGGTTTCGGGGATGCCCCCTATCTTTAATAACGAAAAAATTGCACAAGAGTTAGGTCCTGTGTGCAAAAAATCAATTATTTTTGCACACAGGACCTTGAAATCGTCTGTCAGGCACTGAAGTTGTTTAAACAACTTCTCTGTATATGTCTGCTGCAGATCAGCCGTTGATATCGAAATTGGCGGCTATCATGGCGGCTGTCTCTTTCATCTTCTCCGGGTCGGGATTCGCTATTTTGGTGCGGAAATCCATATCCCCTTCCGACTGGAGCGGAACGAGGTGGATATGCGCGTGGGGCACCTCAAGGCCGAGCACGGCCTGGCCTACCTTGCGGCAGGGGATAGCGGCGCGTATGGCCTTCGCCACTTTCTTGACAAACACCTGCAGCCCGGCAAGTGTCTCGTCGTCGAGGTCGAAGATGTAGTCGGTTTCCTGCTTGGGAATCACGAGCGTGTGGCCCCACTGCAACGGATTGATGTCGAGAAAAGCGTAGTAGCGGTCGTCTTCGGCCACCTTGTAGGAAGGGATTTCCCCTGCTACGATCTTAGAGAAGATGGTCATGGTCAGAGCTCGATTTTGATGATTTCGAAATCAAGCACTCCCGCCGGTGCGTTCACCTGCACTGTCTCGCCCACCTTGTGGCCCATGAGCGCCTTGGCGATCGGTGTTGACGATGCGATCTTGAACTCGCGCAGGTTGGCCTCGTTTTCTGTCACGATGGTATAGGTCATCTGCATGCCGTTTTTCACGTTTTTGATCGTGACCTTGTTGAGCAGACCCACTTCATCAGTGTTGAGTTGGCTGTCGTCGATGATCCGGGCCGATGCTATGAGCTCCTTGATTTTGGCTATTTTCATCTCGAGCATGCCCTGCGCCTCCTTGGCGGCGTCGTATTCTGCATTCTCCGAGAGGTCGCCTTTGTCGCGGGCCTCCGCTATCGCGTTTTTGATGGCCGGACGCTGCGCCTCCAGTTCGGCGAGTTCAGCCATTTTCTTGTCGTATCCTTCTTTAGTGAGATAAGTTGCCATGGTGATAACTTATTTTTATGCTTTCTATTGCGAAAGACTGATTACTATTCGTTTTTTTTATTCTCGGTTTTATCGGGGGTTAAAAAAAGTTGAGTCCCTTTTACCGGAGTGTGCTGCATGCCGGTAAAAGGACCCTTCAATCATTAACGTTGCAAAGTTACAAAAAAAAACGCACACTGCCAAAATTATCTTCACCCCGCCCGCCCCGTTTCCCCGTTATTTCATTCCTGTTTCTCCTTTATCTTGGTCCGGTTTCCCCGATAGCCGCCCAAAGTGAAAGCCCCGGCTCTCCATAAGGGTCGGGGCTGCTGTGATGAATAGTTATCTATACTATTGTTTATAGGTAAACGTCAAAAGAATGTCGGGCGTTCCGTTTGTGTACTCTGGTATGACTTTATTGTCAATTTTGAGAGTCTGGTCCACTATGATATCCCTGCCTTTTGATGTTGCAACTCGCTGGAGGGAAATGTCATGCTCTTCGCCATCAGGCGTTGTGAAACTAAAGTCCACTCCGCAGTGGCTGCCATTGAATTCTCCGAAGTATAGATAATTCTCGTGATCGTTACCTGTTACATACTTCATTCCCATGAATGTCGGCAAGTATGCACGTGTGTCGAAATCAAATGTTTCCGGTTTATACTTTTGGCCGTCGTAAGATATCGAAAAGGATTCGTAAAATTCCGGAGAGCAGTTTGTCAGCAGATTGTGTCCATCTTCATCGGTAACGTTTATGATAAACACTACAGGTGAAAAGTCGACGATGTATCCATCAAAGTCTGAGTCATCTTCGTTCTCCGCTACGCACGACGATAGCCCGATTGCAAACACGGCTATCATTGAAGCAAGTAAAGCATTGATTTTTTTCATCTTTTAAGTATTAACAAAAGTTTAAATGAGTCGATGGTGCAAAAATACGAATAATATTTGAATATTGCAAATAATTATTGAAATATCGTAAATTATTATTGAAATATTGCAATATAAATTGATGTTATTATAAATAATTACGATTGCCTTATAAAATTGTCATTGCGTTGGCAGTGACGAAAGGCAAATGAACTCGTAGATTTCCCCGATAGGCGGCCAAAGCGAAAGCCCCGGCTCTCAATAAGGGCCGGGGCTGATATGTGGGGTTGGATTGTCGGCGTATGTGTCAGGCGTCGATATTGGCGTAGGTGGCGTGCTGCTCGATGAATTCGCGGCGCGGTGCCACTTCCTCGCCCATCAGGACGGCGAAAGTGTGGTCGGCGCTTGCGGCATCGCTCAGTGTCACGCGCTTCAGGATGCGGTTTTCCGGATCCATGGTCGTTTCCCAAAGTTGCTCCGGGTTCATCTCGCCCAGACCTTTGTAGCGCTGGATTTCCATCCTTTTGCGGTCGCCGCCGCAGAAGCGGTCGACAAACGACTGCACCTGCTGCTCCGTCCAGGCATATTCAAACACGCCTTTCTTTCCTTTGAGGGTGCACTTGTAGAGCGGCGGAGTGGCTATGTAGAGATAACCGTTGTCGATGATCGGGCGTATTCTGCGGAAGAAGAATGTCATCAGCAGGGTTGCGATGTGCGCGCCGTCGACGTCGGCATCGGTCATGATGATGATCTTGTGGTAACGCAGTTTCGACACGTTCGGCTCCTTCGAGTCTTCCTCGGTGCCGATTGTCACGCCGAGGGCCTTGAACATGTTGACGATTTCCTCCGATTCAAACACCTTGTGCTCCATGGCTTTCTCCACGTTCAGGATTTTGCCTCGCAGCGGAAGGATGGCCTGGAAGTTGGGGTTGCGGCCCTGCTTTGCGCTTCCGCCTGCCGAGTCACCCTCGACGAGGAAAAGCTCGCACTCTGCCGCATCGCGGCTCTTGCAGTCGGCGAGTTTGCCGGGAAGGCCGGCGCCGGCGAGCGGCGACTTGCGCTGCACTTTCATGCGGGCGTTGTAGGCGGCATGGCGGGCCTGCGCGGCAAGCATCACCTTGTCTACAATCGCACGCGCCTGCTTCGGATGCTCCTCAAGATAATTGCGGAGAGCCTCGCTCACTGCGGTCTGCACCACGCCCATCACGTCGTTGTTGCCGAGCTTGGTCTTGGTCTGGCCCTCAAACTGGGGTTCGGCCACTTTCACCGACACCACTGCCGTGAGGCCGTCGCGGAAGTCATCTTTCGAAAGCTCTATCTTCAGCTTGTCGAGCAGATGGTTGTCGTCAGCATACTTCTTGAGGGTGGCGGTAAGGCCGCGGCGGAAGCCGGTGAGGTGCGTGCCGCCCTCGATGGTGTTGATATTGTTGACGTAGGAGTAAATGTTCTCGTTAAACGAAGTGTTGTAGGTCATCGCCACTTCCACGGGCACTCCGTTGCGTTCCGTCTTCAGGTCGATGATGTCTTCAATCAGTGGCTCCTTGCCCTGGTCGATGTAGCGCACGAATTCCTTCAGGCCCTCGTCGCTGTGGAAGCGGTCGCTGCGGGGATTGCCGTTCTCGTCGAGGAATCGCATGTCGGTAAGCGTCAGCGTGATGCCGGCGTTGAGATATGCGAGGTCGCGGAGTCGGTTGGCAAGGGTCTCGTAGTCGTAGATGGTTTCCGTGAAGATGCCGCCGTCGGGGTGGAAGATGATGGTGGTGCCGGTGTGGTCGGTCTCGCCTATCACCTTCAGGTCGCATGTCGGCTTGCCGTAGGCATATTCCTGCATGTGGATTTTGCCGTCGCGGTGTATCTCGGCACGCAGATAGTCGGAAAGTGCGTTGACGCAGCTCACGCCTACGCCGTGAAGGCCGCCCGACACCTTGTAGGAGCCTTTGTCGAACTTGCCGCCGGCATGGAGCACGGTCAGCACGACCTCAAGAGCAGGCTTGTGCATTTTCTCATGTATGTCGACGGGGATGCCTCGGCCGTTGTCCACAACCTTTATCGAGTTGTCTTCCTGGATTGTGACCTCGATGTGCGAGGCGAAGCCGGCGAGAGCCTCATCGATGGAGTTGTCCACTACCTCATAGACGAGGTGGTGGAGACCTCTCACGGAGATGTCGCCGATATACATCGCGGGGCGCTTGCGCACGGCCTCGAGGCCTTCGAGCACCTGGATGTTGTCGGCTGCATATTCCTTGTTCTGCTGCTCTATATTGAGTTCTTCTTCAGTCATATAAGTCGGTGTTTATTTCGCGCCGGCCATTCCGGTGCGGGTTTCTATTTGGTTGGCGATATCCGCGAAGATATCGTCGATTGAGCCTTGCCCGTTCACCTGCATGTATTTCCCCTTGCCGATGTAGTGGTGCTTCAGGGGTTCGGTCTGGGCATGGTATACTTTGAGGCGGTTGTTGATGGTCTCCAGGTTGTCGTCGGCCCTGCCGGTCTGCTTGCCGCGCTGTATCATGCGCTCCACGAGCTCTTCCTCAGGCACTTCGAGGCCTACTACGCCGCCGAGTTCGGCGCCGAGTTCGGCAAGCATTGTCTCCAGCGCCTCCGCCTGCGGGATGGTGCGGGGGAAGCCGTCGAAGATCACTCCTTTCGTGTCGGCGATGATTTTCTCGAGTTCAGCCCGGAGTATGTCGATCATGAGCTGGTCGGGGATAAGCTGACCTTTGCTGATGAAGGAATCGGCTGTCTTGCCCAGCTCGCTTCCTTCTTTGATATGTTTGCGGAGCACTTCGCCTGTCGAGATGTGGTGAAGGCCGTATCTGTCGATTAATTTTTCGCTTTGTGTGCCTTTCCCGCTACCGGGTGCACCGAAAAGTACCAGATTTAACATGACGTTCTGATTTTTTTATCCAATCAATCTTTTATTACGTAAATGTCGGGGATGTTGCGGGCTTTGCCGTCGAGGTCAAGGCCGTAGCCGATGATGAATTTCGGAGGTATGTTGAAAGCGATGTAGTCGGGCGTGAAGCCTGTCTGGCTGCTTTCCGGCTTGTAGAGCAGGGTGGCGAACTTCACCGATGCGGGATTTTTCTGCCGGAGGTCTTCCACCATCCTGACAGCCGTCAGGCCCGTGTCTACGATGTCTTCGATTATCACCACGTCTTCACCCTCTATGTCGTCGGGCAGCCCGATGAGCTGTTTCACTGTGCCGGTGGTAGAGGTGCCCTCATACGATTTATACCTGATGAAGGAGATCTTGGCTTCGTTGAGCCCGGTGGCCCGCAGAAGGTCGGACGCGAAGACGAAAGCGCCGGTAAGCACACACAGGAAATGGGGCTTCTTGCCCTCATAGTCGCGTGCTATTTCATCGGCTACTCTTTTTACCTGCAGAGCTATTTGCTCACGAGTGAGATAAGGCACAAAAGTCAGGCCATCCACTACAATTTGCTGTTCGTTTTGCATATCTCGATAGTTTGTGCAAAGATACAAAAAAATCGCGACATGGCAAAACTTGCTCCCCGTTTATGTCAAAAAAAGTGGTCAGTAGAGGAGTTCATAGTCGGTGTCGATGGCAGTCACCTGGAATTCGGTGCGGCGGTTGATCTGGTCGGCCGCTTCCCGGTCTTCCTCCTCCAGACCCTCGATATAGTCCGGCGTCAGGGTCTCTCCCTCGGCAAATTGCGGGAATTCCTTGTTGATGCGTTTCGTCACTGTCTTAGGGCGCGTCTTTCCGTAGCCCACCCATGTGAGGCGTTCCGGATTTATACCTTTCTCCACGAGATAGTCTACCACGCTCTTGGCCCGGCGTTCCGACAGGTTTATGTTGTATTCCTCGCTTCCCTTGCGGTCGGTGTGCGCACCCATCTCTATGCTCACGTTGGGGTTGTCTTCGAGCATGACGGCGATTTCGTCGAGCGCTTCCTTCGATTCGGGGCGGAGGGTAGCCTTGTCGAAGTCGTAGAATATGTTTTCCACCACGCTCGGCTTGTTGATCGAGGCAAGCGTGAAGTCGATGCCGTAGTCGGCGTCTTCCTCCGCGGTATCGCTTTCAAACTCCACTTTCTGGTTGAGGTATCCCTTGGCGCCCGCCAGCATCACGTATTTCACGCCCCGCTGCAGGTTGAAGCGGAAGCTGCCGTCGTCGCGGGCCACTTCCTTCTGGTTCGACCCGTCGTTGCCCACTATGCGGATTATTGCGTTGGCCACAGGCTCGTCGTCTTTGTCTACCACCCATCCCGAGATGGTGATTTTCAGGTCGGGAAGCAGGAAGGAGTAGATGTGGTCGTAGCCTCTGGCATCGTTGCGGTTGGAGCTGAAGAATCCAGACTCGCCCGGCCCGAAAGTGATGCCGAAGTCGTCGCCAGTGGAGTTGATGGGCATCCCGAGGTTGTCGATGCTCCAGCGGTCGCCGGTGGAGTTGAGCCTTGCCTTGAAGATGTCGAGGCCGCCGAATCCGGCATGCCCGTCGCTTGAGAAATACATCAGCGAGTCGGTGCGCATGTAGGGAAACGACTCATTGCCCGGCGTGTTGATCTGCGGGCCGAGGTTCTCGAGCGAGCCGCCGCGGTCAATCAGGTTTATCCGCCAGATGTCGAGGCCGCCGTAGCCGCCCGGCATGTCCGACGAGAAGTAAAGGTAGGTTCCGTCGGGCGACACGGCGGGATGTCCCACGGCTGTGATGGTGTCGTTGAGGATTTCGAATTTCTGGGCCGCGCTCCATGAGGCCTCGCTGCGCCTCGAAGTGTGTATCTCCACAGAAGTTGAGGAAGTTTCATTGCGTTTCGCCACGGTCAGATACATCGTCTGTCCGTCGGGCGAGAAGGATATGATGCCCTCGTCGGCATCTGTGTTGAGTTCCCCTTCCACCGGCTCCGGACGCAGCCATTCGCCCTTCTCGTTTTTGCGTGCCACCCAGATGTCGCCCTTCTTCATGCCGGTGATTTCCGATTTGTTGTCGCCGGTCACTTTCTCATTGGTGGTGGTGAAATAGAGGGTGTTGAATTCCTTGTCGCCATACATCGGGGCGAAATCGGCGCGGCGAGAGTTGAAGAGTTTCGACTGACGCACCACGTAGCGGCTCGGGTCGCCGTTTTTCGCGGTTATCGCCAGTTCGCAGCCCCTCACTCCGGTGCGTGCCAGCCGGTCGTCGGGCTGCCATTCAAGATATGTGTTGTATTCCTTTATGGCCTGCGGATATTTCCCGCTTGCCTGAAGCATCTGGCCGAGCCGGAGATATACGTTCGAATCAGGATATTCATAGCGTATCGCGTTCTGATATGCTGCCGCAGCGTTTGCCGGTCGGTTCAGGCGCTGGAAACAGAGCCCGAGCTTATATGCCACTTCGCCGCGCAGGGGGCGCTCCTCGCGTTTCGTCAGCCGGTTGTAGATTTTGCGATATTGCTTTGACGCATCGAAAAATTCCCCCCGGGCGTAGGTGTCGTCGGCATCCGATAGTTTCACCGACTTGCATGAGGGAAGCGCCAGCACCATGGCTGCGGCCATGGCCATGAATATGTATGCAAACGTTTTTCTACTCAATTCCATAGCAATAAAACGCCGGCAATGCAATCTTTATTGCATTGCCGGCATGCCTAAATTAGGTATGTGGTTCAAACCGGATGAAACCGGATGAATAAGGTCTGTCGCTCAATCGGGATGTGTCACTTCAGATTCAGCTTCTGCATCAGGTGACGCACCGAGCCTTCGAGCTGGGCGTCGCGTCCGGCCTCCACTTCGGCGGGTGCGTTGTAGATCACCACGTCGGGGTTGAGCTGCTGGTTTTCAAGCGGCTTGCCGTCGATTGAGAGGTTCGTCACCTGAGGTATGCCGAACACGAGCGACTGGTCGATCTGGGTCTCCCACCACACTGCCGTCATGGTGCCGGGGATTGGGGCGCCCACCACCTCGCCGATGCCGAGTGTCTGATACACGTAGGGTGTGCCCGATGCGTCGCTGTAGTTGCATTCGTTGACGAGCATTACGGATGGCTTGTTCCACTGTGCCCACGGTTCGCTGCCGATATATTGGCCGCGCGGGGCATAGCGGGCATATTCCTTGCCGCTCAGAAGGATGGCCAGGTCGTTGTGGAGCCAGCCGCCGCCGTTGTAGCGGGTGTCGACCACCACTGCGTCGCAGTTGCGGTATTTGCCCAGGATGCGGTCGTAGGCGTTCTGGTAGCTTTCGGTGTTCATGCCCTTTACATGGATGTATCCTATCCGGCCTCCCGAGATGCTGTCTACGAGCGCTTCGTTGTGTTCCACCCAGCGGTCGTAGGAGAGGTTGGAGAGTGTGCCCGCAGATACGGGGCGCACCGTGACGTCGCGGCTCTTGCCGTCGGCCGACTTCACCGAGAGGCGCACTTTCTTGCCGGCTTTCCCCTCAAGCAGCGGGTTGAAGTCGGAGTGGGGCGCTATGCTGTCGCCGTCGATGGCCATGATGATGTCGCCCGGTTTCACGGATGCTGCCTTCGTGGAGAGCGGACCGCGGGCTATGACTTCGGCCACTTTCAGGCCGTCGCCGTCATAATCCTCGTCGAAATAAGCACCCAGCGAGGGTGTGCTCATCGAGGGGCCGCTGCCGTAGGCGCGGCCTCCCGTGTGCGATGCGTTCAGCTCGCCAAGTATCTCGCTCAGGAGTTCCGCGAAGTCGCGGTTGTTGGAGATGTAGGGCAGGAACTTGCGGTAGTGATCGCCATAATATTCCCAGTCCACTCCGTGCAGGTTCTCGTCGTAGAATTTGTCGTTCACCTGGCGCAGCATGTGGTCGTAGATGTATTCGCGTTCTTTTGAGGGATGGCGGTCGTAGAGCGCTTCATATTCCACATCCTCCATTTTCTCGCTGGCGAGCGACATCTTCTTCAGGCCGCCGCTGCTCCAGAGGAAGAGGTTGTCGCCCTTCGCGTCGGCTTCCATGCCGTAGATGCCGGGTGCCACTACGCTCACGTCGCCTTTCTTGAGGTCGCGGCAGTAGAGATTGCGTTTGCCCTCGGTGCTCGATGCGGTGTAGTAGAGTTTGTCGCCTTTCGGGGTCACGTAGTAGTCGCCGATGAGGGCGGAGTTGTCGGTCAGGCGGCGCGTGCGGTAACGACGGTTGGCGAGGTCGGGCACGAACTTGTCTTTCTTCTCCTTGTCGGCTTTGTCGTCTTTCTTCTTGTCTTTCTTGCCCTTCTTCTTGTCGTCGCCGGCCTGGTCGTCATCTGTCTTTTTGTCGGCCTTCTCCTTGAGGTCGGCTTCCTCCTCGGTCATGTTGAAGTCGTCCCATGCCTCGCCGTCGAGAGCCATGAGTATGATGTCGCTCTGGTTGCCCCAGCTGCCTGTGTTCTTCATTCCGTATTTGGCCGATTCGTAGGCTATGGCCTTGCCGCCGAGCACCCACTGCGGGTTGCCGTCGCTGAAGCCGCTTTCGGTGAGGTCCACCACCTCGCTGCCGTCGGCCTTTATCAGCGCTATGTCCACATTGTTCCAGCCGCCGATGCCGATATAGTTCATCAGCAGCCATTCGCTGTCAGGGCTCCATGCAAACTGCATGTCGCCGTCGGAATAGGAATAATTGTATTTGCCCGGAAGCACTGTCGTCACCTCCTTGGTCTTAAGGTCTATCACGCGCAGTTCGCTGCGGTTTTCGAGGAAGGCCACTTTCTTGCCGTCGGGGCTGATCGAGGGCTGCATGGCGCTTGTGGCGCACTTATAGAGCGGTTGCTCCTCTATTTCGGTGGCGTAGGCGAACTGGTCTTTGTCCTTGTCCTTGATAGTGGCTGTGAAAAGCTGCCAGTAGCCGTTGCGGTCGCTGTCGTAGACCATGAATTTGCCGTCGGGCGAGATGCTGACGGTGCGTTCCTGGTCGGGGGTGTCGGTGATGCGCCGGGTGGTCTTGTATTTCGCATCGGTCACATATACGTCGCCGCGCACCACCAGCGCGAGCTCGTTGCCCTTCGGCGCGGCATAGAATGAGGAGGCGCCGCTGCTGATGTAGCGTTTTACGAGGTCGTTGTCGAAGTCATCGCCCGTGATTTTCACGCTCACCTTCTGTGGCTCGCCACCCTCGCGGAGGGTATAGAGCTCGCCGTCCCAGCTGAAAGCCATGACGCCCGAGTCCGACACCGAGAGGTTTCTTACGGGATGCTTCTCAAATTTGGTGAGCTGCTTCTTGCTGCCGTTGAGGTTTCCGGCATAGACGTTGAGGGTGCCGTCTTCCTCCGAGAGGAAATAGAAGGAGTCGGCCGAAGGTGCCCACACTGCGTTGCGGTCGTGGCCGTTGAAAGTGGTCAGCTGGCGGAATTCGCCGTTGTCGTAGAGCCAGATGTCGTTGGTGCCGCTGCTGCGTTCATGCTTGCGGAAGGTGTCTTCGTAGCCCTTTTTGTCGGTGAAGATTATCCGGCCGTCCTTGCCCGCCGACGAGAAAAGCATCGGCATCGAGAGGAACTGGCGCGGGCGTGTGCCCTTGCGGTTGATGTTGAGCGTGTAGGTCTGCGGCAGGATAGGGGCCTGCGCTGAAGTGCGCCCCGGCATCTCGTTTGCAGAGAAAAGCAGGGTCGAGTCGTTGAGGAAAGCCAGGGGCAGTTCCGCAGTGCTCGAGGTGGTGAGCCGCGCCACGTTGCCCCCGTTGGCATTCATTATGAAGATGTCGTCGCTGCCGAGGCGGTCGCTGCGGAAAACGATGCGGCGGCCGTCGGGCGTCCATATCGGTTTGGAATCGTAGGCGTCGTTAGTGGTCAGTTGTCGGGCTTCACCTCCCGTGGCCGGCACTGTGAAGATATCGCCCTTGTAAGTGAAAGCGATGGTGGAGCCATCGGGCGAGATGCCCGCGTCTCTCAGCCATAGCGGCGACTCTGCCATGGCAGCCGACGATGCCAGACACAGCAGCCCTGTCATTAAAAGCTTTTGCATTCTGTAGATATTAAAGTGGTTATATATTTCTGTTATCCAAAGAAGTCGTTTGAATCCAAAACCAAATAAACCCAACCGACTTAAAATGCAAATTTACACAAAAACACTGAACCATCCACCCACCGCCCCAAACCATCCCCACCCCCTCCCAAAAATCCCGTCCTCCCCGTCGCCTCCTCTCCGCCCGGTCCGCCTCTTCCCCGCAGATTTTTTTTTGAAGGTGTGTGAGGGCGCAGCCCGAAAAAACGCCTCCTCCCCGCCATCGGTCCGCCTCCTCCCGCAGTGCTTTTTTGAAGGCGTGTGAGGGCGCAGCCCGAAAATCCGGCCTCATTTATCTTCCCGTTAAGCGTCTTCCAGGCGCTTTTTTTGAGTCGATGGCAAAATTGTTGGGATTTTATTTGGAGATTTGAAAAAAACTTATTAACTTTGCAGTCGCAAATGAGGAAATACCTCAATAGGTGAGGTGGGTGAGTGGCTGAAACCACCAGTTTGCTAAACTGACGTAGGAGCAATCCTACCACGAGTTCGAATCTCGTCCTCACCGCATAAGTCCGACAGCGAGTGCCGCTGCCGGACTTTTTCATAACAACAAACAAGTACTACATCAATAGCCATGAAACGAAACCTGACCGCAATCTCTCTCTCCCTGGCCGCCGCCCTTTCCTTGTCGGCTTCCGCGCAACGCCCTGCCGAGGAGGGCAACCTTCAGAAAGGCGACCATCTCCTTTATTGCCACATGAACGATGCCGGGCCTGCATGGACAGCCTACGCCATAAGCGAAGACGGCATAAACTTCCACGATCTGCTTGAGGGCGACTCCATCTTCAGCGACCACAAGATGGCGCCGATCGAAGGACGTACACGCGACGCCTACATCTGCCGCCGCCACGACGACAAGGGTTTCCTCATGGTGTGCACCGACATGGAAGCCAACAACAGCGCACGCCAGCGCCTCGGCAAGAAAGAGACATGGGATAATTATGGTATATGCCTGCTCACGAGCCCCGACCTCATAAACTGGCAGTCCACTTCCTTCGACTACAGGAAAGGAAAGGAGATATTCTCCAATCCCGACGATGAAAGCGTCTATAAAGACTGGAGCACGATCAACCGCGTGTGGGCGCCCCAGATAGTGTGGGATGCCACCTACGAATGGCCCGACGGCAAGAAGGGTGGCTACATGATCTACTATTCGATGTGGAACCGCGATGAAGAGGCCTACGACCGGATGTATTATTCCTACGCCGACGAAAGTTTCACACGTCTCACTCAGCCGAAGCTTCTCTTCGACTGGGGATATGCCACCATCGACGCCGACATCAACTGGGTGCCCGCCGACCGTCTCTGGCACATGATGATTAAGAAGGAAGGGGGCAAGCCCGGTCTCTTCACAGCCACGAGCCCCCGCCTTACAGGTCCCTGGGGTGAACCCGTCGACGACGACTACATCGACTTCGAGGGCAACAAGAAGTGCGAGGGTGTGTCGGCATTCCAGTTGCCGGGCGAAGACACTTGGCGCATAGGATATATCGAATATTCTTCCAAACCCCGCAACTACCGCATCTGCAAGGCCGACCGCAACATGCGCAACTTCTCCGACCCGCAGAATATTAAAGGTGTGAAGCGTCCGCAGCACGGTTCCTTCATGCGCATCACCAAAGAGGAATACGACCGTCTGCAGCGCTGGAGCGACTCGAAAAAGTAAGTCTGAATCATAAATAGCATACCTCATTACCTCTTCCCGTGGCCGGGCAGCCCGCAAGGCTTGCCTCGCCACGGGAAGAGGCGTTTAGTGGCCGTATGTCGCTAACTTGATTTATTTTAAATTAGGATTTGTTAGCAGTCAAATCTCTGTTTCATGTGTTTTTAAGGATATTCTTAATTTAAAATCTTACTGCTATGAAAAACAATGATTATGATGTTGACGATCAGAAGCTGATCGAGCAGCGGGAATATCTGGAGATAGAAGACAAAGGGCCGACCGCGGCTGAAAAGCAGGCGGCCGCTGCCGCAGTGGAGACCATAGACTTCGAGGAGCCGAAGCGCAAGAAGACGTGGGCCGGATGGTGGGCTGCCGCTTTGTTCGCGCTCGCCATCATCGGGTGTTGCATCTATTTCGCCACCCGCGACGGACGGCAACTCGAGCAGCGAGTGGCGCAGACATCCTCTGCAGTAGGCACGAAGAGCACGAATGCCGCAGCATTCATATCCGGAAAGGTGTCGGGTGCAGCATCGTCAGTCTCCGACAAGGTATCGGATGCCGCTTCTTCTGCTGTCGACAAGGTGTCGGATGCGGCCGGCGCAGTGAAGGATAAGGTCGCTGACGTTGCCGGCGCAGCCGGTAAGGCAGTGAAATCAACAGCTGCATCCATGGCTACGGCTGTAGCCACTACAGTTGACGGTGCTGCTGCCTATGCCCGTTATCCCGTAGCGTCCGACGATCTCATATCGCAGGAAGCCGCCGACGAGCGCAAGGTGGATTATCTTTACTATTTTGCCAACGACCAGTCGGCAATCCCCGACAACGCGGTGCTTGACGACATAGCCGAGGCTGCCCGCAACACTGATGCCGCCATCACCATCACGGCCTATGCAAGTCCGACAGGTAGCGCTGCCTACAACGACGCCCTGTGTCAGCAGAGGGCCGAGAATCTTGAAAACTATCTCGTGGCGCACGGTGTGGATGCCGACAATATCAAGATTATCCCCGGCGGACAGACCGATAAGTTTGGCGACGATGCTTTCTGCCGTCGCGCCGACATAGTGGTGAACTACGCGGGCTGACACTCTCCGCTCAAACCGTGATTATAAAAAACATGAAAAAACAGGGACGCGCCCGAGGCGCGTCCCTGTTTTTTATCGTGTCCGCCGGCTGAGGCGCGACAGGGCCACGATATAGGCATTGTAGGTGGTGGTGCCGGCTACGCATGCCGCCACTGCCCAATATATTGTCTGCATAGGGATAGAAAGCGACATGTCGGCTGCGGCCGGGAGGTGGATCTCCATGGTCGACAGCCATGCCCCCGTAAGCGGGAGTAGGGTAGCGGCCAGTATGCCGGCTGCGAAACCGCATGCGGCTGCTATCCCTACGGCTCGTTTATTTTGCCTGCGGATAAGCTCGCTCCGCTGCTTCACTATCTCCACGGCGTCAAGGCTCCGCTGCAGCCGAGCCATGAACAGGGGGCCGGAAGAAAGTTGCGGGTCGAAATCGCTGAAGATATTCTGTAATTTATCATCGTCCATAATAAAGAAGGCTTTTGATGAAGGTGCTTTTCGGCATCTTCAGTTGGTCAATAATCCCCTGAGGTGTATTCTGCCCCGGGTCAGTTGTTGCCTCACGCTCGATTCGGAAGCGTCGGTGGTCTCGGCTATTTCCTTTATCGAGTAGCCCTGCATGTAGAAGAGCAGTATGGCCGACCGCTCCTTTGGCGTGAGCTGCTCAAGGGCCGAATAAAGCTCCTGATATTGGAATCGTGAGTCGCTCGAGTCTTCAGCCGCCACGTGCCGCGCTTCCTCCATTTCCGAAAAGGGGTGAAGGCAGCGCTTGTGGTTGAGGAAGGTGTTGTAGCCTATCTTGAATATCCAGGCCTCGAATTTATCCGCGTTGCTGAAGCCGTCGCAACTCAGATATGCCTTCACGTAAGAATCTTGGGCGATGTCGTCGGCAAGAGAAGCATCTCCTAAACAGAGGGCGAGCAGAAAGCGCCTGAACGCTTTCTGCGACCTCTCCACATGAGTGATGAAATCCTCGCGGGTCATCTTTAATTAATTACGTTTAGGCATTAATCCTGATTGTCGTTGATCTGGTCGCGGGTGACGAAATACACCACCAGATAGCCTATGCCTACAGCTAAAAACGCAGCGCAGCAAAGATAGGCGATATGTGCCACTTGCGGGTCCGGCTGGCTCGAGAAGTCGGCATAGAGGGCATAGCAGGCTGAAGCAATGCCGAGCAAAGTCGATACGCAGCCCACCAGCAGGCGTTGGTTGAGAATGTCAAGCCGGCTTTTGCTCGTTTTCTGAAGCGACGCGGCGAGCTTGTCGGCATCAATGCCGTTGTTGGCTTCGATAGCCTTGATGAGTATTTCCGCTTTCTTGTTTGTTTCGTTCGTTTTAGAACGGAATCCGATGTAGACAATCGCGATGGGTAGAACCACGCAGATGGCGATAGGGATGAAAAGGGCAATTATTTCTTCCATGACTTTTATGAATTAATTATTAATTATTATTGTTATGTGTTGCTGAGGCGTCTCATATATAACGACACATCATGGGGCCGAAATGTGACATGACAAGTCATTTTTTTTAGTTGCCGGGTAGCCGGAGATGTTTTTATGGTAATAAGGCATGGCGATACCGGAAAAAAATAGTATTTTTGCACCGAAAATCTCCGCAGGCCCGATTCCGCCTGCCGGAGCCGGATCGGAATTACATCCGCTAAACGTGAAACAGCAATAATGAAAAGCAATAAAGTCCGCATCGGGATTGCCATCGCGCTGGTGTTGGTGGCATTTGTAATGTTGGGTATGGCATCGTCCATCCATCACGACACAATCATACAATGGTGGCTGCCGCTCTCGGTCAGCATCGCCCCGGCCTTATTGGCCGGATGGCTCTGCCGGAAACTGACGCGGGCCATCACCGGGATATCCAAAACATGGGCCCTCTTCCTTATAGGAGTGGTCTACTTCATCCCCGTATTCACATGCGGCTTTTATGCGGTCAACTATTTCGGTTCCGATCCATCCACTAAGACCACGTTCCGCTCCGAAGTGGTAGGGAAGCACTCCGAGAAGCATTACCGCACCCGGCGCCTCTCGCGCAACAGGGCAGTCCGCGGCGAACCCTACTACCTCTACTACCTCACGCTCCGCACCCCGCAGGGAGGGCTCAAAAAGGTTGAGGTTTCAACCGACCGCTACGTCAAGACACGCCGAGGCCAGAAAGCGACCCTCGACATGGAGATGGGCAAGCTCGGCTACCCCGTCATCAAGCACTACGACATCCCAGCCTACGCCCCCGCCCCCCGCCGCCGTCCCCATCCGGTCCCGCGCCGATCTCCGAGCGGCGCCCCCGTCTGATAGCTGATATCCGTTGCCGCCCCAATACCAAGCCCCGCGGTGATATCTGTTACTGTGCCCCTAAAAAGTTTCGGGGATACTTCTCATTGTTGCCGTGAGCCACTTAATATAAATGTCTGCTCATATCCGATATTCCTTGCGATAACATCTTGCGATAATTCCGAGACACAGGTATTGATTTGGAATTTGAAAAAGAAATGGATTTTCCTTCAATTCGGAGTATCTTATAAAGATTTACAATATAAGATTTATGTACCTGCATAAATACATCTTTTGGAACCAAAGACAGGAAATCCTTAAGTTTCATTCTTATGATTATGCATTCAGCGGTAGTGTGTATTTTAAGATAATTCTCCATCCCTTCTACATATAAAATATTCGCTATTGGTATTCGCTGATTACCGCGATCAACTCTAAGGGATAGCACTTTTGACAATGGACTGCTAACAGTTTTGGATGTTCTGGAATTCCTTGCTTTTTCAACAGCCCTTGAAAATCGAGCGAACGACACCGGTTTCAAAAGGTAGTCCGTTATATTTAATTCATAACCTTGCAAGGCATATTCTTCGTATGCGGTTATGACAATTATCTCGGCATCAATTCGTGTGGATGTGAGGTATTCAAATCCTGATAAATATGGCATTTCAATATCTAAAAAAATAATGTCAGGATATTCCCCGGCGGTGGCGGTTTTAAGATATTGATCTAATTCAATTACATTTTCAAAACTGGCCGCACAGTCCAACCAGTCAATTTTATCGATATAACTCTCAATGCCTTTTCTGGCAATAAGTTCATCTTCAACTATTACGCATCTCATATCTTTTCAATTTAGCCGACGTTGTACACTTCTAAAACTGCTGTGAAATTTTGATCTGTTTTTATTGTTTCCAACCTGAACCCGGTTTCTCCATAATAAATCAAGAGTTGTTGTCTGAGATTCTTCAAGCCCATACCGCCGCTTGATACCTTTTCTATGTAGGAGTCAGATATTGAATTTTTTACACAAAATATAAGACTGCTCTCTTCTGATAACCTCATGTCAATATTAACGATTTTCTTGCCGGAAACATATTTGAACGCATTTTCTACTAATGGCATTAATATATATGGATATATACTAATTGTACAATGTTTATTTTCAAATCTCGTAAATATGGATATGGAATTCCCGAACCGTAAACGACATAATTCTATATAGCTTTCAACAACAGATATTTCGTTTGATAAGGGAACTGTTCCTTCGCAGGTGTAAAGTTGGCGACGCAACAGATTAGACAGATGCTCAACTGCTCCTCGTGCTGTTTCATCTTTCTCATTTATGCTGAAATAAATGGTATTTAATATATTAAAGATAAAATGAGGCCGATATTGGGCTTGAAGCAGTTTTATTTTAGTAGAGAGGTTTTCATTCCGTATTCTCTCATTAAGGATACAAATATCGGTATAATGACGCTCCAAAACAGCATTCTTAAGCCAGGAATATATCCATACGTTCATAAGCATCACAATAATTCCGGGAGCAATGATGTCTGAAACAGAAAGACTCTTATTCTCGGCATTATGTGAAAGCCACATTACTGTTACGGTTAGTAAGACCGGTAATAATAAAACAATCAGATATTCAAATACCACTGACAATTTTTGTTTAATTACTTTGTTGGCCAATTTCCTGTTCAGGAAAAGGAATATATAAGAGAAAAATACGATTCCGATAAGTTCTATGGAAATAAAAAGAGGCGAATGATTCAGATAGTGGTCTTCGTTTGGCACATCGTTAGAGATCCTGATCAGTATGAAAAGGATTGATGCTGAAATTAACGGTATCCACCATGGATATATGGTATTCTTCATCGTTTATAAGCGTTAGCGGTTACAAATTTACTCGTTTTATCTCATCTATTAAAATGTGATTGCTGCTTTTGCTCGCACGATATCTTTTGGAGGAAAAATTTAAGCCAAAAGATACCCCGACTTGTCGCATCGTTTCGTAATCAAATTCTGATAAATAGCCTCTTTTTCCCGATAATTCTATTTCTGTTTTTAGTCGTTTGGAATTAAATACATCATTTACAAAAAGAGAGACATAACCAAGTCCGGCCCAAAAGGATTTCTTAATTCCGCCATTGACAAATCCCATGGCTTTTACAGTTGCTTGACCATACGCTATCCGGCCTCTCCATTCTCCGGAAAGCTCTATGGTCCATCCGGATGGTAAGAAAAACTGATTTTTACAGTTGATAAATGGTGTAAGTTTTTGATTGTCTTTAATGTTGCTATTATCTGCAAAACTGTATTTTTGATACATCCCGGTGAAATTTAATGAAGTCTGCCACCAATCGACCGGACGAATGTTATACGCTGACAACGTAAAAGATAATTGAATGTGATTCTTAATGTTATCAGGAGAGATATAGAGGATTTTATCAGATATTTCACGATAACATTTTACTATCGCATCTTTGTTTAATGAAAGATTGAGCATTGCTCTGAGCCAGGAGTTGTGAGAAAACCCTGTTATGATGTTGTGTGACAATGATGGTTGAAGATTGATGTTGCCGCAAGTGTGTGTTATATCATCAAAGATATAAATAAATGGATTGAGGTCAGCATATTTGGGTCTGTTGATACGTTGGGTATAGCCAACCATTAGATTGTCATTCTCAGTTATTCCCATGGAAAAGTTAATGGATGGAATCACGCGGAAATTATGCCTTGAATAATTCTCTTTACTGTTTGCTTCGTTGCCGGAGAATGTGCTCCGGCAATTGATTTGTTCTGCACGCATACCGACCGATGCCCTGAATTTATTCATAGAGAGGGTGCCTTCAGCATAAACAGCATTAACATTCTCGTGATAATGAAATGATGAATTCAGTTGGTCCGCCGCCGAAATGTCGTCAGGAAGATGACCGTCATACAATCCATTATTATCTATAAAGATTTGTGTTGTTTTAGCGCCTGCTGATATATCCCAATTTCCCATCGCCTTTCGTAGAAAATCAAAACTCACGACATAACCGGTAGTAGTTCCACCCATATCGCCGTAAACATTGGAGGAAGTCCCGCTTATCATGTTTTGATAGTCTTTCGTTCTATAATTGAAATAGTCGAATCCTGCATTCAATATTCCATTCTGATTTGAAAAGCTATGTTTTATAAAAGCATTCCCGACGATGTTGCGATAATGACTTGTCATCTCATTGGTAGATGATGTTTTAGTTCCTGATGAAATAATATGAGTATTCATTTCAGCAATTTCATCCCTATTAAACCAATTTGAAGAAATTGATACACCTGCATTCCAATCGGGAGATACTTCGAAATCTAATGTAGCGGATATGTTATGAATCCGGTCTCGTCTATTTCGTTGACATTCCTGCTTCATTTTGTTTTCCATGTATAAATATGGTCGCATAGTGAAGAGCTCGAAAGGATTCTTATTTGCGATAAATGAATAGTTCGCATTAAGGATCAAACTATTTGAAGAATAGCCTCCAAATATATTCGCAATTCCCCGTTTCGCTATCCAACCGAGTCCTGTCACATTAAAACCTACTGAGGCACCTTGGTCTCGCTTTTTTGTAGTTATTAAATTTAATATCAGTGAAGATGATGACGCATCATTCTTAGCTGACGGTGACGTAATAATTTCCACTCGATCAATGGTTCGTGCCGGTTCTGATTTAAGATAACTGACCAAAGCCTCTCTTGTCAGAATACTTTTTCGTCCATTTATCGTTAATGAAATTTCCTTTTGCCCATTAATCCATATCTCACCGTTATTGTCGACTGTTATTCCGCCAATTGAATTTAAAACATCAAAGATGCATCCTGTATTTCCAGTAACAGAGGAAGCAGGGTTAAACGAAATTTTGTCAGCAGTCACAACTACGTCAGGCTCTCGAACAGTTACAACTACTTCATTTAAGTTATACGTGTAAATTGAATCATTTGCACAGAGTTCCAAATCTTGAGCCCGAATCAGATCCGGTATCAAGATTGATGTCAATAGGGCGATTGTCAGGTATAGTTTTGTCATTCTCATATTTATTTTTTCAGCAAAAGTAATATGAGAAAATGAGCTTCTAAAATATTAGTGACCACTCAAAACAAAGCTGTGATATCCGGTTCAATAACGCTATTTGATTCTGAGTTTATTTCGACATCTACCCATATAACCCCATATCAATGTAGGGACGAGTCAAAAAAAAAGCATAAGTAGCTTACATAAATTAATGATATGATAAATGCGAGATGAACTTGAGTCAGATTGAATGCGGAAGTCTCCAGTCCCAAAAGCAGTCATATCTGTTACTGTGCCCCGAAAAAGTTTCGGGGCCGGAAGCACTGCGCGCAGTCGCAATCCGGAATCCCCATGCAAAAAAACAACTCGCCAAGCTAATGCTCAGCGAGTCATTCTTTTGGCGGAGAGAGAGGGATTCGAACCCCCGGAGGTGTTACCCTCAACGGTTTTCAAGACCGCCGCGATCGACCACTCTGCCATCTCTCCGGAAAATCTTCCACATTCTGCCCTTGCCTTTATCTGGCACAGGCTTTGGTTTGCGGAGTGACCGAGATTCGAACTCGGGATACGCTTTTGGCGTATACACGCTTTCCAGGCGTGCCTCTTCAGCCACTCGAGCATCACTCCATTGTCTTTGCAGCCGCAGATTTTGCGTTTGCGACTGCAAAGTTAAGCATTTTTTTTTGTATCGCCAAATAAATCTCTTGTTTTCGGCGAAAAAAAGATTATTTCGAGGCTTTTATGATAGAGCAGCCGGTGAATACGATGCTCTTGCCGTCGATCTCATACTGGATTGAAGCTTCCGTGAGATCGCTGCTTGTGATGCGGAATGAGAAATTCTTGCATTTGTATTTCTCGTTCTCCACCACTGCCGTCACGCCGTCTTTCTCGCCCAGCACCGTGGTTTTGGGAGCTGCTGCATCGAGGTAATAGCTGTTGTGGTCGAACGATACGGGGATTTCCTCGAAGATAAAGGCCTTCGGCACATCCTTGTCTTCCTTGCTGAATTCAGGATAGTACACCACCACGCGGGCGATTTTTTTCTCAAAGTCCATTTCCACACGATAGGCTGTGTTGGAAGTGCTGTGGGTTGAGGCTCCCGACACGTAGCTTTTGCCTACATAGTAGCAGAGCGGCCAAAAAGTCTGCACGTGGTAGCGGCTGTTGAGGTCGTAGCCCATGATGAGGCGGTAGCCGGCGTTGGCGGTCGTGGAGTTTACTCCGGGGATATACAGGTTGTTTACGTTGAACACGCCGGGAGTGATGGTGGCGTCCAGATTGGTGACTTCTGCACCTTTGCCGATGTTTTCCTTATGGCTGAAAGTCCACATGCCGATATAGTCGTTCGAGCCTTCGAGCACCAGATATTTTGTATTCAGGGTCATGGTGTCGGTCTCGAAAGAGATCTTCTGGTTGTTGATCACTACGTCGGAAGTGCTCATGTCTATGCAATATTTGCTCCAGTTGAGCTTCATGGCGTAGGCGCTCGAAGATACCTGTGCCGGAGCAGAAGCGTCTTCAAGGTCGGTGATGAGGTTGTATTCCCCCACATTCAAAGTGGAATACGAGTCGCCGCTGTTGGTGTCGCAGGAAGTCATGACGGCTGCGATGGCGGCCATCGACAATAAAAGTTTTTTCATTGCTTTCTGTGGTTGTGTTTTGTGTTATTATTCGTTGTCAGTGCGAAGCTGTCTGCTCATTTTCCTTTGCCGTAGATTGATGTGAGTTGATTATTCCGATGCTTTTGGGGTGGGCAAAATGTCAGGCCGCTTCTATGGGCTTGCAAAGATAGTAAAAAAAAGCGACACGCAATATGATTTAGGATTATTTAAGGAATATTTTGGAGGTTTTGTAGCATGTTTGGCTGAAAACTCAAAATAAAGCATTAATTTTGCGTGATGAAACAAGCCTCTTGCTTGCGTCAGGAGAGTCTTGGTTTTCACACTTCTTATTGATAATTCGTAAATAAGTTTAAACAACTTCAATATATGAAATCATTAAAGGAACTCTTCAAGATAGGCACAGGCCCCTCCTCGTCCCACACCATGGGCCCGCGTAAGGCCGCCGAGATATTTTCAGGCAGATATCCCGATGCCGCCCGTTATGAGGTGACGCTTTACGGCAGCCTCGCCGCTACCGGCAAAGGACACATGACCGACGTCGCTATCATCGACGAATTCACCAAGGCCGGCAAAGAGATTGAGATAATTTGGCAGCCCGACATTTTCCTCGACTATCATCCCAACGGCATGACATTCCGGTGCTTCGATGCCAATGGCGATGTGGCAGGGGAGTGGACCGTGTTCAGCGTCGGGGGTGGCGCTCTTGAAGAGCCCGGCAAGCCCCTCACCAATTCCGGCGACATCTATTCGCTCGGCACCATCACCGACATTATGGCCTATTGCGAAAGCTCCGGCTATACCTATTGGGAATATGTGGAGCAATGCGAGGGCAAGGAAATCTGGACCTACCTTTCCAAAGTGTGGCAGGTCATGAAGCAGTCGGTGGAGCGCGGCCTCAATCATGAGGGTCGTCTGCCCGGTCCTCTCAACCTCCAGCGCAAAGCCAACGCCTACTATGTGAAGTCGGGCGGCTACAAAGACAATCTCCGTAGCCGCGGCCGCGTCTTTGCCTACGCGCTCGCCGTCAGCGAGGAAAATGCCTCGGGCGGCGAGATAGTCACAGCCCCCACCTGCGGATCATGCGGCGTCATCCCCGGCGTGCTCTATCATCTTTGGGAAAGCCGCCATTTCCATGAGTCGCAGATGGTTCATGCGCTGGCCACTGCCGGGCTTTTCGGCAACGTGGTGAAGCACAACGCCTCCATTTCCGGCGCCGATGTCGGTTGTCAGGGAGAGGTCGGAGTGGCTTGCGCCATGGCGGCGGCCGCTGCCACGCAGCTCTTCGGCGGTAGCCCCGCACAGATAGAATATGCGGCTGAGATGGGCCTTGAGCATCATCTCGGCATGACGTGCGACCCCGTGTGCGGACTCGTGCAGATTCCTTGCATCGAGCGAAACGCCTACGCTGCCGCCCGTGCGCTCGACGCCAACGTTTACGCTTCGTTCACCGACGGCAGCCACCGTGTGTCGTTCGATAAACTCGTCAACGTAATGAAAGAGACCGGCCACGACCTGCCCTCGCTCTATAAGGAGACCGGCACCGGTGGCCTTGCCAAGGATTACGAACAGATGCACCGCCTCTGATAGATGGAAACCTTTGAAGTCAACGTGCTCGGATGCGGCAGTGCGAAGCCATCTCCGGCCCACAATCCCTCGTCGACGGTAGTCAATTTCCGCGACAATCTCTTCATGATTGATTGCGGCGAGGGTGCGCAGAAGGAATTTCAGCGGCAGCGGCTGAAGTTTTCTCGGCTTAACCATATATTCCTGACCCATCTCCATGGCGACCACGTTTTCGGCCTCCCCGGCCTCATCGGCACCTTGGCTCTCTCGGGCATTCAGGGAAGCATCACGGTCCACACTTTCGACGACGGACGCGCGATACTTACCGAGATATTCGACTACTTCAACCGCGGACTCCCTATCGATGTCAGGTTCAACGTTATAAAGCCCGAGGAAGCGGTAGTGTATGAGAATGCCTCCCTGCGCGTGCGCACCATACCGCTCGACCACAGGGTCCCGGCCGTGGGATACGTCTTTGAGGAGAAGCCACGCCTGCGCCACATCGACCGCGCGGCATGCGACTTCCACGGCGTGCCGCTCTGGGCCTTCAACGCCATCAAGGCCGGCGAAGACTTCATTAAGCCCGACGGCAGTGTGGTGGCCAACACACTGCTCACCAGGGAGCCGGGTCCGGCCCGAAGCTATGCCCACATCAGCGACACGGCCTACATGCCGTCGCTCGCTTCAAAGATACGGGGTGTCGACCTGCTCTTCCACGAGTCTACATATATCGCCGACAATCTGGAGGCGGCCCGCGAGCGTGGCCATTCCACTGCCGCGCAGGCCGCGCAGGTGGCGGCTGATGCCGGTGTGGGCACGCTGCTGCTCGGACACTACTCATCGCGCTACCGGTCCGACCGGGTGTTTCTCGACGAGGCCTCGCCTATATTCAGCCGTGCTGTTCTGGCCAGGGAAGGGCTGGTGCTTCCCGTCAGGCCCGGAAAGTGACGCGAAAATAATACATAAAGTTGGCTGAGTCAAGTTTTTTTATTAATTTTGCAGAAAATAAGCAACATTTCATCTTCCCCCTGCGCGATGCCTCCGGCTCGCAGTAGGAAGATGGAGCAATAACCACTGACAACAATTATATTCAGGATATGAAGTTAACTCGCTTTTTAGTCCCAATCATGCTGATGGTAGCCATGCCGGCGATGGCAATGACCGACCAGCAAGTCGTAGCATACATCACTGCGCAGACCGCCGCAGGTAAATCTCAGAGCCAGATTGGCCAGGAACTGCTCGCAAAAGGTGTGACACCCGAGCAGATACAGCGCATCAAGGCGCAGTATGAGAAAGGGAAAGGAGGGACTGGAAGCGACACCAAGTCTACCGCATCCGGCAACAGCCGACTGCGTACATCCACTGACCAGTCTTCCTCTACAACCAAAGGCAGCAAGACCCGCGGCAAACGCAAAAGCAAGAATTCCAAATCTTCCATGCTTGGCGGCTTCGGCGAGGTGATGTTGCTCGGCGACGTGTTGATGTTGGAAGAAGACGAAATGATGATGGAAGACGACCTTCTCTACGGTCTGGAAGAAGAGGAGGAAGACGAGGATAAGATCAAGATTTATGGCCATGACATCTTCGACTCTCGCGAACTTTCGTTTGAGCCTAACGTGAACATGGCTACCCCGCAAAACTATCGTCTCGGACCCGGTGATGAGGTGATAATCGACATCTGGGGTGCAAGCGAAGACAACCTCCGCGAGGAAATCTCGCCCGACGGCAAGATTGTGATTTCTCAGCTCGGCCCCGTACACCTCAACGGCATGACTGTGGCTGAGGCCAACAGATATGTGAAAAACATATTCGCAAAGAAATATGCCGGCGTAGGTACCGACACCGACATCAACCTCACTCTCGGCAACATCCGCTCCATTCAGGTCGACGTGATGGGAGAGGTGAAGACTCCCGGATCTTTCCGCATCTCTCCATTCTCCAACGTGTTCCACGCCATCTATAACGCTGAGGGCATCAACGACATCGGTTCGCTC
This sequence comes from Bacteroidales bacterium, assembly GCA_030524805.1. Taxonomy (GTDB): domain Bacteria; phylum Bacteroidota; class Bacteroidia; order Bacteroidales; family Muribaculaceae; genus Lepagella. The sequence continues at coordinate 42,619 of JAUNFY010000007.1, forward strand.
CGCGACATCAAGGTGATGCGCAACGGCAAGGTTGTTGCCAACGTCGACTTCTACGACTACATGTTCAAAGGTAAGGACTCCGGCAACATCCGCCTTCAGGAAGGCGACGTGGTGATTGTGCCTCCCTATTCCGAACTCGTGAATGTGGAAGGAAATGCCAAGCGCCCGATGTACTACGAGATGAAACCCGGTGAGAGCCTTTCAAAACTTATTGAATACGCAGGCGGTTTCGCCGGCAACGCCTACAGCGATGTGGTGAAGGTGGAGCGTCTCAATGGTTCCGAGAAGATGATCTATACCATTGAGAAGAGCCAGTATCCCTCCTACACCCTCCGCGACGGCGATATCGTCACCATCGGCGAGGTCACCGACAAATATTCCAACAAGGTGGAACTCAAAGGCGCGGTCAACCGCCCGGGTACCTACGCTATCAGCGATAACCTTACCTCCGTCCGACAGCTCATCGAGAAAGCCGACGGCCTTGCGGAAGACGCATATCTGCAGCGCGCGCTGATCTATCGCGAGCGCCCCGACCGTTCGCTCGAGATCATCTCGGTTAACATCGGCGACCTCATGAACGGTCTCACTGCCGACATCAAGCTAAACCGCAACGACGTGGTGGAGATTGCCAACGCCAACACCATCACCGAGCGTGGCGCCCTCACCATTGAAGGTTATGTGGCTGTCCCCGGACAGTATCAATATGCCGCCGGCACCACTGTCGAGGATCTCGTCCTCCAGGCCGGTGGTCTGCTCGAGGGTGCTTCCACTGCAAGGGTTGAGGTTGCGCGCCGCATAGTCGACCAGAATGCCACCGACGCCACCACTCAGATAGCCGAGATGTTCACCTTCGGCATCGGCGACAATGCCGACGACCGCTACAAGACTTTCTCGCTCATGCCCTACGACGTAGTCCACATCCGCAAAAGTCCCACCTACCGCAAGCAGGAATTCGTGAAGCTCGACGGCGAACTTCTATTCCCCGGCTCATACGCGCTTGAAACCCGCAACGAACGCGTGTCGGAAATCGTGAAGAGGTCGGGCGGTCTGCTCGAGAGCGCCTACGTGAAGGGTGCATACCTCAAGCGCAAGATGAGCGAGGAGCAGAAGAAAAAGCAGATGGAATCGATCAAGAATGCGCAGAAAGAGGCACAGCGTGACATCAAGGATACTCAGCTTCTCGCCCTCCAGCAGCAGCAAGACTCGATTCAGCTCGCGAAGTTCGAACTCGAGGAGTTCTACAATGTCGGTATCGACCTTGAGAAAGCGCTCGCCAACCCCGGCAGCACCTACGACTTCGTGCTCAAAGACGGCGACCAGCTCATGGTGCCCGAGCTCCAGAGCACCGTCCAGATTTCGGGCGATGTCCTCTTCCCCAACACCGTGACCTACGTACCCGGAAAGAAACTGAAATACTACGTAGAGCAGGCCGGCGGCTACAGCGACCAGGCCAAGAAGAGCAAGGCTTTCGTGGTCTATATGAACGGCTCGGTGGCTAAGGCCAAGGGCAGCACACTGATTGAACCCGGATGCCACATCATCGTGCCTACAAAAGACAAGGCCAAGTTCGACTGGTCGCCGATATTCCAGATCACGTCTACTCTCGGCTCGCTCGCCACTCTCGCCGCTACTGTCGTAGCGCTCACAAAATAACCGGATCATCCATAAATTCAAGCATACAGGCTATGAGCAACGAATCGAAAACTTCGCATGAAGACGATATAGAACTCCGCACCTCCATGGCTGAGGGCGGCAATCAGGCTGCTAATCCCGAAGATGAGGAGCAGGAGATCGATCTCCTTGAGCTCGCCATGAAACTTTGGCAGCAGCGCAAGAAAATCGCGATATGGTGTCTCGTGGGTGCTGTCCTCGGCGTTGTCGTGGCTTTCAGCATCCCGAAAGAATACGACACCTCCGTCAAGCTGGTGCCTGAGGTTGTGGGCAACCAGAAGCTCAGCGGAAGCCTCGGAGCCATGGCGGCTATGGTCGGCATCGGCGGCTCAGGTCAGTCGGGCACCGACGCTGTCAATCCCCAGCTTTACCCCGACGTTGTGGAGTCAACTCCCTTCCTCGTAGGCCTCTTCAACGTGCCGGTGGAAGATATCGACGGCGAGCACAAGACCACTGTGCGCCAGTATATCGAAGATGATATCCGGAGCCCCTGGTGGTCGGCCGTGCTGGGTTTGCCCTTCAAGTTGATCGGCGCCATCCGTGGTGGCGACAAGGAAGAAGACGAGGGAAAGCAGACCGACTCCTTCCAGCTCACTCCCGGTGAGTTCAAGGTGGTGCAGGCTCTCTCGAAGCGTATTTCAGCCACTGTCGACACCAAGACATCCGTGATCACGATATCTGTCTCGATGCAGGATCCGATGGTGTCGGCCACTCTCGCCGACACAGTGGTCTACAGACTTCAGGAATACATCACCGACTACCGCACCAACAAGGCGCGCAAAGACCTTGAATATGCCGAGCTTCTCAACGAAGAGGCTAAGGCCAACTACTACAAGGCGCAGCAGAAATATGCCGACTATCAGGACCGCAACCAGGGGCTGATACTCTATTCCGCGCAGACCACCAAGGAGCGGCTCGAAAACGAGGCTACCCTCGCCTTCAATCTCTACAACCAGACTGCCCAGCAGGTGCAGATGGCAAAGGCTAAGGTGCAGGAAAACACTCCCGTGTATACCACTATCGCTCCCGCCTCGGTGCCCGTCCGTCCGTCGTCCCCGAAGAAGCCAATGATTCTGGTCGGATTCGTATTCCTTGCCTTTGTGGCTTGCTCCGCATGGATTCTTTATGGCAAACCGCTTCTTGAGGAAATGAAGCAGAAGAAGCAGCAGGAAAAGGAGGCTTGATTGAACAGCAACATTAGACTTATAGTTTTTCTGGCTGCCTTATTGGCAGCTTCCGCTACCGCCATGAGGGCCGACGACCTGTCGGATCTTGTGGCGGCTGTCGCCGCTACCCACAAGAGAGCGGCCGGCGAGGCTACCGACATACGCCGTATGCCCCTCGGCACGTTGCCCCGCTATGAGTCGCGTGCTAAGATAGACCTCGATGTGCTCGACGGTGTATGCGAGGCGATGGCTGTCCACGCGTCGCTCGACTATATCCTCAGCGCCTACGACCTGACCGACTATCGTCCCCGAACTTACCGGCAGGATGCCGGCTACTACAGGCCTACTCTCGCGCGTGGCAACTTCTATCGCCCCGTGCCGGGCATAATCACCTCGCGCTTCGGCTGGAGGGCACGCTTCAACAGGATGCACCATGGAGTTGACCTTCACCTCAACATCGGCGACACCGTGATGGCCGCCATGTCGGGGGTGATCGACAAAGTGGCCTACGACCACGACGGCTATGGACACTACGTGGTGATGACCCATCCAGACGGAATGCAGACGGTCTACGGACATCTTCAGTATGCCCTCGTTAGCCAGGGGCAGTTTGTGGAGATCGGACGCCCTGTAGGCATCGGCGGCAACACCGGCAACTCCACTGGCCCCCATCTCCACTTCGAGGCAAGGATGGGTGGTAAGGCCGTCGACCCGACTCTTATTTTCGACTTCTATGGCCGCTACCGCACACCAGCGGCAGTCGACAACACGGCCTCGGCCCACACTTCTAAGCCGCTGTCGGGCAAACGTACCTACGTCGTGAGGCAGGGCGACACCGCAAAGAGCATCGCACGCCGTGCAGGAATCAGCGTCCTACGCCTCTGCCAGCTCAACATGATAAAAGCATCCGACCCCCTGCAGGTTGGTCGGATGCTCAAGATCAGGTAGCCCGTAGGCTGTCAATAATTTTACTGTCAGAAGCAGTCGGCCGAAGGGAAGAGATAGAACTTACGCCCCGGCTTGTCGTCCCACATCCACTGGTCGATCACTATGTTGTCGTCAAGAGCCTTGATTTCAAGAGTGTGGCGTCCGGCGTTGAGCTTGGCAGGCACCGTGCGGACGTTCTGACCGCGCAGCACATTCAGTTTCCACTGCTCCGAGCGGAATGGCTCGCGGATATTGAACACTTCTGCCTCGCCTCCATCGATGCTTACACTGTAGCGGATATCATTGCCGTCTACAGCATGGTTCGGAATCACAGCCACTCTTATCACACCATCCGCATCATCGGCTACGTTGAAATCGTAGCGCAGTGAAGCACCCTTCTTGAGCTCGACAGCCTTCATGCTGTGGCCGAGCATCGACACGGGAGTCGCCTGTCCGTCGACGGAATTGAAATCAGCGGCTTTCCGGCTTACAACATTGCCCATGGCGGGAGCGGCGGCTGCAAGCGGTGCGTCATTGGTAAAGGCCGAGAGTTCACGCTGGCTGAGCACTACAGGGAGTGTCGGCGCATAGAACGCCGGCAGGTCTCGAGGCCTCATGTCCATCAACCCTCTCCATTTTCCGTCGGCTATCACATCATTATAGTATTCAGTGAGCCGCCTGAGCTCAAGATAAGCGTTCTGGCTTGCGGCAGAAGCCTCCATTATCTTGTCCTCCACCTCAGCCCGGTTGGTGATGGAGTTGCGGCCTGAAGCGAGTTCGCGGGCCTTCTGCGCCTCAAGCAGCGCACGGGCATGGGCGGAAGCCGCGCATACAGGATACACCACCGCTGCGTAATAGGCATCATGCAGTTTGTAGTCTACTGACTTTGCAGCTTCATCCACAGTGCGAGCTATGCGAGCGTAGTCAGCGATATATCGGTCCAGCTCGTTGCCGAATTCCTTCGTGCTGAATTCCGTATTTCTCACCGGAGTGTTACCCCTCTCATAGAGTCGCTTGTCGCATTCTGTCTGCGACCATCCCATGAATTCCGGACGACGCTGCCCGACAAGACGGTAGAAATCCATCATCGCCGGGAAAATCTCTTCGGCAGCCTTCTCGCCGAAATTGCGCGAGAGCCATGCCTTATAATGTGAATCAAGCGAATTGGCATTTATTCCATCGATATTCCACGCCATATCCATGAAAAGTTCCAGATCATATCCGGCCACTTTCGGATCGTGCACATTCGCGATCCACAGTTTGCGGACATTGTGGTCGTAGGCGTTGCGCATCTGCTGGTAGATCAGGCCCGGCTGAGTGGTCGTGAGCCACAGATAGTCGTGCGGACGGCCCCAGTAGCTGAGATGATAATACACTCCGCCGCCTCCTTTGCGCTTCTGCTCCTCCGGATTGCTGAGGCGTGTCAGGTATCCGTAGTTGTCGTCACACCACATCAGGGTCACATAGTCGGGCACATCGAGCCCCATCTCGTAGAGTTCGAGCACTTCCTTGTAGGGCACGAATATCTGGTCCTGCTTCGAGGGGTCGCCTATGTGCTTGCCGATCAGTTTCTGCTGGTCGTTGATCACCTCCTGCAGTCCGTCGAATTTCTCCTGCATGGTCTTGTATCCGGCCATTGAGCTGTCGTGGATTCCGCGCATGCCGATGGTGAAGATGTTGCCCCCTTTCGAGTCCTTCACCTCATCGAGGCGGTCGGCCCAGTATTGCTGCACCGCCGCCTTGTTGGTGCGGTAGTTGAACTCACCGCGTTCGCTGCGGTCCCATTCGCCCACGTTGTTGCGCAGAAGGGGCTCGCAATGCGATGTGCCCACGATGATGCCGCAGCTGTCGGCCTGAGCCTTCGCGCCCGGCACATTGAAGAAAGCGGTTGTGCCCTCGTGCATCGCCGGCCAGATGGTGTTGGCACGCAGGCGAAGCAGCAGCTCGAATATCTTGCGGTATGTCTTGGCGCCTATCTCGGTCTTTTCCGACGGCTCGAAATTAAGGTGGCTCCATGCCCGCAGCGACCAGTCCTCATCGTTGATGAAGACGCCGCGGCGCTCCACTGATGCCCCTTGCATGGTGTTGAAGTTGTCGTCGATGGTCAGGCTGTAGTTTTTCGTCGGCACCACATCGCCCCACCACACCCACGGAGTCACGCCCGCTATCCTCGACATCTCGAGCAGGCCGTAAGCCACGCCGCGGCCGTTGGCGCCCGCGATATAGATCACTCCGTTATGCACTTTTATGGCGAATCCGTCGGTCTGGTTTTTCAATCCATCGATATCCATTCCTATCTCCTTGAGCATCTTCAGCTCATTGCGCGGAGCCGTGTCGAGTTGGTAAAGGCGTATGTTGGCCTGTGCCGGGAGCACTGCGCGCGGGCGGATGTCGGTCACTGCCTTTATGTCGTCGGCAAACATTCCGGCCGCCACCGCTACCACAGGGTCTGCGTTGGCCGGCATCGAATACGACGCCGGGCGTTTATCCGACGACCACACCATATCTGCCGGGAAAGCGGAGAAAGCGCAAGCCACAGAAGAAATGAATATCAGAGGTTTGAAAAGTTTCATAGACGGATAAATATATGTCAGGTTGATAATTTATCCACAAAGTTAACACTTTTTCAAAAAATAATCGTTATTTTTGCGTTAAATTCCCAAAGCAGAACCACCATAGACATCACGACATGACATCATATCAAAGAATCATAGCAGCAATCATTCTTATCTCGACAATATTTCTTTGCAACGCGAAGGAAAAGCCGTGGGACCACGGCGCCCTTACTGTCAGCGCCAACCATCTCTATCTGCAGCATGCAGACGGCACTCCCTTCTTCTGGCTTTCCGACACCGGATGGCTTCTCCCGCAGCGTCTCGACCGCGATGAAGCCGACTTTTATCTCGCGCAGACGGCCGAGGCCGGATTCAACGTAGTGCAGGTGCAGGTTCTCAATGCCGTGCCCTCCGTAAACTGCTACGGACGTCTGTCGCACACCGACGGTTGGAACATGCCCGCTGCGCCGGCCTCCGGCGACTATGGCTATTGGGAACATCTCGACTATATCGTCGACAGTGCCGCCCGACATGGTGTCTATATCGGGATGGTGTGCATCTGGGGAGGACTCGTCAAAAACGGACTGATGGACGGAGAGCAGGCCAAAGCCTATGGCGAGTTCCTTGCCCGCCGATACGGTGACCGGCCTAACATCGTGTGGATGATTGGCGGCGATATACAAGGCGATGTGAAGCACGACGTGTGGGACACTCTTGCGCGCACCATAAAGGCCAACGACCTCGGTCACCTGATGACGTTCCATCCTCGCGGACGCACCACGTCGGCACGTTGGTGGGCAGATGCCCCTTGGATAGATTTCCATACCTTTCAGAGCGGACACCGCCGCTATGGCCAGCGTATGGGCAACAAAGACTACCCCATACCTGACAACACGGAGGAAGATTCATGGATGTATGTCGATTCGGTGAGGAAATACGCCCCGGTAAGGCCCGTGCTCGACAGCGAACCAAGCTATGAGGGCATCCCGCAGGGGCTGCACTCCGCCGATGAACCGCTTTGGACTGACCGCGACGTCCGCCGTTATGCCTATTGGTCGGTGTTTGCCGGCGCCTGCGGCCACACCTACGGCCACAACAACATCATGCAGTTTGCCCGCCCCGGCGTTGCCGGTGCTTATTTCGCCGACGGAGAGGACAAACCCTGGTATAAGGCGCTTCGCGACCCGGGACGCAACCAGATGAGATATCTGCGGCAGCTGATGCTCGCCTTCCCATATTTCGGGCGAGTGGCCGACCAGTCGATTGTTATAGACAACGGCGAGCGCTACGAGAGGCTCGCTGCCACACGGGGCGACGACTATCTGATGGTCTACAACCACACCGGCCGCCCGATGACGCTCGACCTAACCCGCATCAGCGGCAATGAGAAAAAGGTATGGCTGATGAATCCCGCCGACGGCTCCCTCCGATATGTGGGGCTCACCTCGGAAAAGACATACCGCCACACCCCGCAGCCGGGTGCCGACCTCGTGCTGATAGCCACAGACTCCGCCGCACCCTACCTGACCGAAGAAATGACCGTCCTCCCTCTCCCGATGTCAGTCCCGGAAGCCAAAGACCTCACCGAATAGCCCGAAAAATCCCGCTCAGACAGTGATTATTTCCTGATAAATACCGGCATGAATCCGTCTGCGATTCCCTCGATCTGAACGAAAGTCCCCTCCTGCGAGGGAATCTCACTGCTGTCGCTCACCGCGGGCAGCCACGCTGCATTGAAAATGGTGTCGTCCGAAGTCGGGTCATAGATATAATGAGGACGGTAGGCATCCGGCGCTCGTTGATAGCCTAAAGGCTTGAACCCTCGGATGAAAAGGTCTTTGCTCCAATCCTTGATATCGCTTCCGTCTTTAGTAGTCAATACTAAAGCACCACCGGCATTTGCTGCACTCATGCTGATGATCAGGGCCGCTGAGGGTCTGTAATATTCAATGGATTTTATCGTGTGGAAAGGATAGGTGGCTGAAAACTCAGATAGTGTGTTGTTCATGGATTCAACGTAGGTGTGCTCATGTCGTAAAGAGTTCCCTATCTGTTCGGGAGCGCCTGACCGTGCGAGCCCTCCTGATGAATAAGCAAGAGTAGGAGTCCATTGGAATCCATCAACCCACAATTCAACCATTGAACCTCCCGAACCTGTATTGTATAATCCTTTGGTCTGGAGTGAGACGACGTTACCATTTACTACCCTTATGCCAGGAATTTTCCTGAGAACTTCTTCATAAGTAGTAGCATGCATCTCATCTATTTCTTTGGATGTGAAACTTTTCACGCCCATAGCGGTAAGCATTTGACGACGAGACTCCTCCAAAGTTAAAGGAGCCGTTACTTCCAATTCTTCAAGCAAGATGGTCCCGGTTGTTAATAGGGCCTCATCCATTATCTTATCAGTATCACTGAAGTGATTTTGAGTTTTGATTATATCGATATCAGGGAAGGAATCGGGGTTTATATTATAGTTATGCTCTTTATCGCCGGATTTGCCGAAGACCTGTATTATGAAGGGAGTATTGTCGGGCCAGTCGAAGCCGTCGATGGTAAACCGTCCTTCCTCATCTGTAAAAGCCTGGGTGGCAAAGTCGATGGAAGGTGCTATCACCATCACCACTGCGTCTGCCATCGGTTTCCCTTTCCAGCGCGACTTGACGGTGCCGGAGATTTCGCCGCCGATCTCAAGTGCTATCTCGGGAGATGCGAAATGCCCTTTTAGAGCCGATGGAATGTCATACCTTTCCCATCCCTGCGAGAGCAGAAGGAGGTCGAGGGCAGCATCGGAAATGCTGTCGCGGCATCTGAAATAATAGTCCGGATCCTCGATGTGCCCTTTAAGTTCGCTTTGCAGTAGCAGACCCGACACCAAGGACGTGGTGGAATCGGGACGGACGGCACGGAATGCCCTCACAGCGTAGTCGCCGGCAGGCAGGGAGTCGACCCTCGAACCATAGATATAGCCGGAATGGTTGAAGATAAGTCTCGAACTCAGAACGTTTCCCATGTCGTCGGCCAGAAGCAGCTGCACTATGCCCGAACCGAGTCCGCGCCGGGGAAGCCTTAATTGCGGGGATCCGATGTCGGTTGCCAGCGACATTACGCCGCCGTTGTGTGCTATCAGCGACAATCCGTCGCGGTATCGGCCGCGTATCCTGACGAGTATGCTGTCGTTGCCCAGAGGTGCCACGTTGAGCACAGTGGCATCTGCATTGGCTACCGGTATGGCAAACGACGTGGAATCCACCACCGCGCGGTAGCGGCGCCCGGCACGGGGTGTGAATCTGACGGCGCCCATGCCGCGGTGTGTCGGAATCAGGCTTGCCACGATATCGCCTGCATCATCTACAATCATGCCCTTCATGCCGACTCCCAGACCCTTTCGGTCGATAGCCTTGAATGCAAGGGTGTTCTCCTCATCGGGAATGAGGTAACCCCCTTCAGGATGGAAGGAGAGGGAGATGTCAGTGGTGTCGTAAGGTACGGATATGTATTTTTCATATTTGTCAAACTTCAGAAGGAGAGTGCCCGCTTCTCTCATCTTTTTGGAGATGCCCGTGGAGTAGGAATCCCTTTTCTTGATCTTCTCGGCCAGAAAAGTGCTGTCGGGGGCGATGATGGAAATGTTTTCTGCGCGTACAGGTCTGCCGCTTGTCTTTTCCGATAGGCTAACCGTGAGGAAATCTTTATCGAAGATGGATTCAATCCGGTATCTCTTGGCCAACTGGCTGACTACGGGCAACGGTTTGCGGAAGAAATAATCCCGGCCGGAGTTTTCCATATACTGGGTGTAGGCGCAAAGTGTGTAATTACCCTCGGCGAGCTCCTCGTCGAGAGGAAGCACTCCGGCGAAAATCCCTTCCTCCGGGCGTATCTTGACCCGCTTCTCAACCTTGCCGAAAGGGTTACGCAGTTCGACATATACAAAATGGCTTTGCTGCTCCCGACGCGTATGGGTGGCGGCGTCTACAAGGAATGCGCGGAAACGCACCGTGTCACCCGACGTGTAGGCATCCCGGTCGGTGACTACGTAGACCTTCTCCTGAGGAAACGACCACACCTGATACATCAGCCGCTCGACAAGCGAATCGGCGGTAAGGGGAGCCGCGCATAAATTGCCGCAAATCAGCCCGACGGCCGCAACCGCCAGTATAAATCGAAGAAAAGTAATAGTCGTTCTCATGTGCGTCCTCCTGAAAAATTGTCAAAGATTCATCCTAAATCCCAATGCCAATCCGAATCCCAAAAGCCCGAAAAATCCCGTATATCGTTATAACGCAAGCATAAAGCCTTTTGTTTCAAACCGATATGTTAAAAAGAGCATTGTGGAGCCAAAAGTGGAAATAAATATCCGGTTCGGAATAATAAATCGTGCACTCGGAATTCAATTGATAAGCCTGTCTTGAAAAATAGTGTCAGTATGCCGTTTTTGCTGTAGCCCGGCAAAAACAATAAGGGAAGGGAGATTTCAATCTCTCCCTTCCCTAAGAAAAGGTAAGTCATAAGCCCGGGTAAGTCCGGATAATGCAGCTCAGCGCTGGAAAAGGTCGCGGCGGGGCATCGAGCCGCCATAAGCGGAGCGCAACCGGCTCACGAGCCGCGTCATCTCGTTGGAGAAATGAAAACCGGTCCACACTCCTGAGTTGGTGATCAGCACCCAGCACTCCCCGTCGGGAAAACGCTCCACAAGGGTGTGGGTCGACGAGAGCGTGCCCGTCCGCCGCCACTTGCCATGCTCGTCAATCTCGCTCCAGCCGCGCGACAGCTTGTCGTCTTTCGAGAAGGCGGTCATCGAGTCGATTGAGGCATTCGTCAGGATGTTGCCCACGCGAGGATTCTTGTCGGTGGCCGCTACAAGGCGTGCCAGGTCGGAGGCGGTCGCACACCATCCCCCGGCGCCAACAAGGCCGTTGACATTGCTGCCGCCATACACACGGTCTACCAGACGCCCGCTGCCGTTGAATTCCTCAACCTTTACGGTGTCCGGCCCGTAATATCTCACCTCATCCTGATTCCGCTCCACATAATAGTTCGACGCCGGACGGAACCGGTAGCAACCGGCCGGTGCAAGCACATCATGGGCCACGTAGTCCCAGTAGTCTTTCCCCGTCACTCTTTCTATCACGAGCGAGAGCAGCATGTAGCCGAAATTGGAATATCTGAACCCCTGGCCCGGAGTGAAAGCGATCTTGCGCCCCAGCACTATGGCCGTCAGTTCCTCATTCGTAGGGGGTGCCTGCAGATTGCGCGCCGCCATGATGTCTTTGGTGTTGAACATCGGGTCGCCGGCCCCCATGCCGAAACCGGCCTTGTGCCGCAGCAGATGGTCTACCGTGATGTCGAGCAGCCGGGGGTCGCGGATGGCGTTGGTGTAGGCGGTGTCGTTGAGGATGCCTTGGGGCCCGAATACTTTCGAGTCAAGTTTCAGCTTCCCTTCCTCTATGAGCCGCATCACCGCTACGGCTGTCACAAGTTTTGAGGCTGATGCGAGCCGCAATATGTTGGTCGGCTGCATCTTCACTCCCTCTTCCTCGTCGGCCCAGCCATAGCCTTTCGCGTAGAGCAGCGAATCGTTGCGCGTCACCGCGAGCGACATCCCCTTGATGCTCCACCGCGCCATGAAGCGCTCTATATCGCTGTCCATCCGCTTCAGCGGCTCATGGTCCGACATGTCGTTGGTCAGATGTGCCGACCACGCATCGGTGGGGCCTACAGTGATCGACTCCACCGTCTTGTCGTCGGCGTGCATCCTCCGGAAATATGCCAGCGTGAAGATTACGATTGTAGAAAGGGTGGCTGCCAGCAAGATGATGCCGGAGCCACGCCTGATGTCTTTTCTCGTCATTTCACTATTCCCTTCTCCAGATATTCCGCAAGGTTGGTGCGCACATGGTCGCCAACCTTCTCCACGGCCACTTTCGCCATGTCGGAATCGACCATGATTTCCACAAGTTTCTCAAACGATGTTTTCGTCGGGTTCCATCCCAGCAGCGCCCGGGCTTTGGTGGGGTCGCCCCAGAGGTTCACCACGTCGGTAGGGCGGTAGAAATCGGGCGACACCTCCACCACTACCTTTCCTGTGGCCGTGTCGATGCCTTTTTCGTCCACTCCCGAGCCTTCCCAGCGCAACTCGATGCCGGCGCGACGGAAGGCAAGCTCGGCAAACTCCCTTACGGAGTGCTGTTCGCCGGTGGCTATCACGAAGTCTTCAGGTTTCGCTTGCTGCAGTATCAGCCACATGCACTCCACGTAGTCTTTCGCATATCCCCAGTCGCGCAGCGAGTCGAGATTGCCGAGATACAGCTTCTCCTGTTTTCCCTGCGAGATTCGTGCCGCGGCAAGGGTGATCTTGCGGGTGACGAACGTCTCGCCACGCCGCTCCGACTCGTGGTTGAAAAGTATTCCCGAGCAGGCATACATGTTGTAGGCCTCGCGGTATTCCTTCACTATCCAGAAGCCATAGAGCTTCGCTACGGCGTAGGGCGAATAGGGATGGAAGGGAGTGTTCTCGTTCTGAGGCACTTCCTCCACTTTGCCGTAGAGTTCTGACGTCGACGCCTGATAGAAGCGGCAACTCTCGGCGAGTCCACACTGGCGTATTCCCTCGAGCATGCGGAGCACTCCCGTGGCATCCACGTTGGCTGTATATTCCGGCGAGTCGAAGCTTACCTGAACGTGGCTTTGCGCTGCAAGATTGTACACCTCGTCGGGGCGCACCTTTGCCAATACCTTGATGATCGACATCGAGTCGGTCATGTCGGAATAGTGGAGGTGAAACTGAGGGTGGCCTTCCAGATGGGCTATTCGTTCGCGGAAGTCTACCGACGAGCGCCGGATGGTGCCGTGCACCTCATATCCCTTGCCGATCAGAAATTCCGCAAGGTAAGATCCGTCCTGGCCTGTCACTCCCGTTATAAGTGCTTTTTTCATTCTTCTATTGTTAAAATATGTTTCAAACGATGCTCTAAAATTCTTGAATTGTTAAACAAAGTTAAAACAATGCATTTTTTTTATGTTTTAAAACATCATTTCATGAATATTTACTAATTTTGCATCGAGTTTTTCATGGTATTAGATTTTAAGGTTAACAGGAGATTGGTTGTCGTGATGACAATCAATTTTTTTTCACGGAATAGGCTCTTTTTAAAAAGAGCCTATTTTTATGTCCGTCAGTAAGTTGCTTAAACTTATTTTTTACAGAACTCACCCCGGATAAATATCCGGAGATGAGTTCCAAATAAACTAACCCATAACCCCTAACCTTCAAGTTGAGCCTGCGAAACTTGAATTAATTAACGTGAATTATACGCTTTCAGCGCCTCTTCGAGCACTTTCAGTGCCTTCCCCAATTCTTCGCGGTTCAGGACGTAGGCTATGCGCACCTCATTCTTGCCGCGGTCGGGCACGGAGTAGAAGCCCGATGCCGGGGCCATGAACACTGTCGCGCCTTCATAGCTGAACTCCTTCAGGCACCATTCGCAGAAATCGTCGGCATCCTCCACCGGCAGCGACGCCACAGTGTAGAATGCACCCATGGGGATAGGGGAGTAGCACCCCGGAATCTTGTTGATGCCATCCACGAGGAAATTGCGGCGTGCCACATATTCGTTGTAGACATCAAGCATATATTCGCGGCTCGCGTCTACGGAGGCCTCCGCTATGATCTGGCCGATGAGCGGCGGCGACAGGCGGGCCTGGCAGAATTTCATCACGTTTTTGCGCAATTCCTTGTTTTTCGTTATCAGCGCGCCGATGCGGATGCCGCATTCATTGTAGCGTTTCGACACCGAGTCGATCAAGACGATGTTGTCGTCGATGCCCGGAAGGTGGAACGCCGACACGTAAGGTGCCCCCGTGTAGCAGAACTCGCGGTACACCTCGTCGGAGAAGAGGAAGAGATCGTGCTTCTTCACGAGGTCGCGGATCTGCATCATCTCCTTGATGCTGTAGAGATAGCCCGTCGGGTTGTTGGGGTTGCATATCAGCACTCCCTTCGTGCGCGGGGTGATGAGTTTCTCAAACTCCTCGATGGGGGGGAGCGCGAAACCCTTGTCGATCGACGAGGGTATCGACACTATCTTCGCGCCCGCCGAGATGGCGAAGGCCATATAGTTGGCGTAGGCCGGTTCCGGCACTATGATTTCATCGCCCGGGTCGAGGCAGGCCATGAAAGCGAACAGCACAGCTTCCGAGCCGCCGCAGGTCACGATGATGTCGTCTACGTCCACATCGATATCGAAGCGGCGGTAATATTCCTTGAGCTTCTTCCTCAGCGAGAGCAGGCCGTCCGAGGGGCTGTATTCCAGCACCTCGCGGTCTATGTTGCGCAGTGCCTCAAAAGCCTGCGGAGGGGTCGGCAGGTCGGGCTGACCGATATTGAGATGATATACTTTTATTCCGCGGTTGGTGGCGTCGATGGCAAGAGGCGCGAGCCTTCTGATCGGCGATGCCGGCATTTCAAAACCGCGTTGCGACATTTTTGCCATATCTTATATTGTTTCGGTTATTCTGGATATTGCAGAGGCAGTTCGGGCGAGTCAAGCGCTTGCAGGAAGTCGCGTGCCGCCATGCGGGCCTCAGGTAGATTCATCAGCAGATAGTTGCCGCAGTCTTTGGCCGATGCCCCGGGCACTTCTCCCTCGAAGTCCGCCACGAATGCGAATGCCTCCCTGAGCAGGGGCACCACATCGCGGCTCGAGTAGTCGCCGCTGACCAGAAGGTAGTTGCCGGTGCAGCAGCCCATCGGGCCCCAGTACACTATCCGTTCCTTCCATTGCGGATGGTTGCGCAGGAAAGTGGCCACCAGGTGCTCCATGGCGTGGAGGGCCGGGATGGAGAGCGCAGGCTGACGGTTGGGCGCCGTCATGCGCACGTCGAATGTGGTGATGACATCTCCGTGTGGTGTGGTGTCCTTACGGCTCACGTACACACCCGGCATCAGTTTGGTGTGGTCGATTGTGAAACTTGCTATTTTTTCCATACTGCAGTTTTTTTCCATCATGCAAATTTACGCAAAAAAATCGGAAAAATGAAGTTCTGCCCTCTAAACTTTTAAGAAAAATGTCGCTGATTTCTATTGCAGATGATGGAAAATATCACTAAATTTGCAATATGGAAAAGAAAGAGATGAAATATTCTGAGGCTGTGGCCGAACTTGAGGCCATCACGGCCAAGATGCAGTCGGCCGACTGCGACATTGATTCGCTCGCTGCCTTGACGGCACGTGCCCTCGAGCTGCTGAAATTCTGTAAGGAAAAACTTTTCAAGACCGACGAGGAGGTGAAGAAATGCCTCGAGACCCTCTCCGACTCCCTCGGATAAATCTCCCGGGCGCCCCTGAATGATACGCCGCTTCCGTCGGCTTCTGTTTAGAATTAGAAGATGATGCGGAAGCGGGTGATGCCGTCGCTGTCGGTGCGCAGGCTGTATCGCGCGCCGTGCCGGTTCAGGATTTCGGCCGAGAGGGTCAGCCCGATGCCGCGTCCCTCACGTTTCGTCGTGTAGAAAGGGCGGAAGAGGTTGCGCGCCGCTTCCTCGCTGATAGGTTGCCCGTCGTTGGCTATTTCCAGAAGGGCGTGACCGTCCTCCGTCGCTGTGCTTATCCATATCCTGCCCGGACCCGGAGCGATGCTTTCGGCGGCGTTTTTCACTATGTTCACCATCACCTGCTGCATCATGTTGGTGTCGATGTCTGCCTCTACGGGCTCCCTCCACGCTTCGAACAGCAGCTCCACATTCTCGCTCGTCATCATCCTCAGGAAGGGCATGATGCGGCTTATCTCTTCATTCAGGTCCGACTTCACCCTCATTGGCTCAGGAAGGCGCACCACGTCGGCGTAGGCGCTGACAAACGCGCACATCTGCTCGCATCGGTTGTCGCAGCTTTCAAGCACGTCTGCCACGTCGCTGTTGTCGGAAGTGTCGGCCATGGTCTGAAGCACCGAGCGTACGCCGCCCATCGTGTTGTTCACCTCATGCGATATGGTGCGGATCACTTTCTCGTAAGCCTCCCGCTCAGCCCTGATCACTTCATCCGTAAGGCTTTCGAGCAGATAGAATTCCCGCTTGAATCCCGACTGCATGAAGTTGAGGTGATAGCAGCGATACATCATCACGTCGCCGTCGCGTATCACGCCGCTTTTCCCAAGCCCCGTCTTCAGCATTTCCTTTATCAGGGAGATTTCGATGGCATCCGCCTTCTTCCCGATCGCATCATCCTCGGCCGCCATGCCGGTGATTTTGAGAAAAGCCGGGTTCACCATACTCACCTTCCGGTCGAAATCGAGCATCATCACCCCCATGGGCGAAGCCTGAGTGAGAAGTCGCGTGAAGTTCTCCTGTTCAAGGTTTTTCGTCCGCTCGTTTCTCAGGCGGTCGATCATGGTGTTGAAAAGCGCCACTATCTTGTCAGGCTCGTGCAGCCCGGTGGTGTTGAGCCTGTTGTTGAAATCCTGCGAGGCTATGAGCTCCATGCCGGTCATCACCACCCGGTTGGCCTTGATGTCCGATTTCCATAGATAGGCGAGCAGTCCCAACGCCACTATGCCCAGCGCGCCCCCTATCCATATCGCTCCCGACGGAGCAACCGCGGCCACCACGATGAGGGCCGTCACCACGATGCAGAGCGAATAAAAGAGAATCCTCGTGTGCATATCATTTAAGACCGTATTTTTCCATCCGTCGGTAGAGCGTCTGGCGCGTAACGCCGAGGATGCGGGCTGCCGTCGAAAGGTTCCCACCCGCTCTCTCAAGCGCCTGCTCTATGGCTGCCAACTCGGCGTTCACCAATGTCCCGCTGCCCCCTTTGTCTACTGTAGCCTCCACTCCGGGCTGGCATGAGAAGTCGGAGATCTCAAGCCGGTCGCCACCCATGAGTAGGGCCCGCTCCACCATGTTTTTCAGCTGCCTGATATTGCCGGGATATTGCAGCCGGGTGAGATATTCCATTGCCTCGGCTGATATTTCCGGTGTTTTCCGTCCGGTGCCGGAAGCAGCTGATGCCATGAAATGGCCGACAAGCAGCGGGATGTCGTCGGGCCTCTCGCGAAGCGCCGGCACCCGAAGGGTGATGAGGTTGATGCGGTAGAAAAGGTCTTCGCGGAAACGCCCTTCCCTCACCATCGCCGGTATGTCGGCGTTGGTGGCGCACACCACCCTTATGTCCACCTTCTTCGGGCGGCTGTCGCCGAGCACTTCAAATGTGTGTTGCTGAAGCACACGCAGCAGTTTCACCTGGCTCGAGAGGTCGAGGTCGCCTATTTCGTCGAGGAAGATGGTGCCCGAATCTGCAAGTTCGAAGCGTCCCTTGCGCGCAGCCACCGCCCCGGTGAAGGCCCCCTTGGTGTGGCCGAACATCTCGCTCTCGAACAGCGATTGCGAGATGCCTCCCAGATTCACCATCACGAATGGTTTATCGCGCCGGCGGCTGTTGATGTGGATTGCGTTGGCTATCATTTCCTTCCCTGTGCCGTTCTCGCCCAGTATCAGCACCGGCGCGTCGGTCGGCGCTATTCGCTCTATCGTAGAGAGAAGATTCATCATCTCGCTGTTGCGCGCCACTATCCCTCCGCGGTTGAAGGGGGATGAGGCCTTTTCCTGATTCTTGTTGCTCACCGAGAGTGCCGTGTTGATGCGCTGCAGCAGTAGCCGGTTGTTCCAGGGCTTGGTGATGAAGTCGAAGGCGCCTGCCTTGATTCCTTCCACCGCAAGCTCGATGCTGCCCCAGGCCGTGATGAGGATTACGGGCGTGTCGGGCTGGAAAATCTTTACCTTGCGCAGAAGCGCTATTCCCTCCTCGCCTGTGGTGGAGATGCTGTAGTTCATGTCCATCAGTATCAGCTCGTAGGCGCCGGTCCTCACCTTGGCGAGGGCCGACTCCGGATCGGGACACGACTCTACCTCGAAGCCCGATGTCCTGAGCAGGAATTCCAGCGATTTGCGGATCGCGGCGTCATCATCGATTATCAGAATCATACTACAAAATTAACAAAAAAAGTTAGTTTGAGCCAATAATCCTGTCGAAATCGGCATCTATCCCGCAGTTGCCCGCGAAATCCCAGAGCGTAAGGCTCCTCACCTGGTAGTAATAATTCCAGAAGAGATATAGCTGGTTTATAAGAGCCTGATGGCTTTGGTCTTTGCTCAGTTGCGAGTCGTTGAGGTCGAGGGTCGAGATCTTGCCCACGAGAAATGTCTCCAGATTCGTCTTGTAGCGGGCGCCGGCTATGGTGTCGGCGCGTTGCGCCAGTTCGAGCTGACGGCGCTGGTTGTTGTAGCGCTCCACGAGGATGAAGATGTTCTGGTCAAACTCCATCTGCTCCTTGCGTATGCTGCTTTCTATCACCTTTCGGTTGTTTTCTGCCACTTTCACCTGTCCCCGTCTTTTCCCCCAGTCCAAGAGAGGAATCGAGAACCCTATCTCCACCACCTGGTTGTCTTTGAGCCCACGGTAGGCATCGGGGGTGTTGTCGGCCGTGCCCGTATATCCTATCTGCGCGAAGAGGTCGATCTGCCTCATGTTCCCTTTTGCCTTGGCCACATTGTAGTCGGCTTCAAGCTGACGTCGCCTTATCTCTTTGGAGAAAGAATTGTTAGTGAGCGCCTTGTCAAGCACCGAGGTGTAGTCGAGCTCCCCCGAGGGCACTGATTCCGGCACTTCCGGATCAAGGTCCTCGTCATCCTCTATGTCGAGAAATGCCTTGAGGGCGAACATCGCCGATCGGTAGTTGCTCTCGCAGTCCGTCAGGTCCGATTCGGCATTGAGCAGGTTCAGTTCAAGCTGCAGCAGGTCGTTGCGGCTAATCTGCCCCATGTTTCGTTTTGCTATCGCCACTTCATGCAGCTTTTTCGAGTTCTCGTAGTTCTGGCGCGCTATGCCCAGGTTCTCCTTGCTCATGAGGAGGTTGAAGAAATTTGTCACGGCGTTTAGCGCCACCCCCTCGGTCGCGCTTATGAACTGAGCCTTCGCCTCCTCATATCTCACCGGCTCAATCCTCCGGCTCCATTTCGTGTGGTTCACCCCGAATATCGGTTGGTTCAGCGTCAGCGCCACCGGCACCGACATGAACCTGTTGCCCGCGCCGTTGTCAAGCTGCCTCAGCCAGTCGAGAGAGGTTGTCAGCGACAGCGTGCCCCCGGTCAGCCATATATTCTGTTTGATCGAGAGTTCCCCGTTCATCTGCAGGTAATTGTTGCGCACGAACGTGTAGGAACCATCGTCGAGTTGGTAGGCGCTGTAACTTTTGCGATAGGAAGGCACCGTCGCGTTGAAACTTAATTCCGGAAGCAGGTCGGCGCGGTAGGTGCGGTAGCTCCAGTAGGCCGTGCGCAGTTGGTTGAGAGCCACGGCGGCATCCACGCTGCGCGAGCGCGCCGTCAGCACCGCCTCCTCCAATGTGATGGTCCGCGCAGCCGAAGGCAGGGCCGCCCCCAATCCGAGGGCGACTCCCGCCGCCGCTATCCATGTTTTAATATTTAATTTCATAATCAGCAGATTTATAATTCACGATAAAGCAATCGCAACAACCGTGCCAAACCCGCAACCCGCTGATCCCCAGCCCTTCCTCCCGCCGCCCCCTGTCCGAAACCGTACATCCTGTCCGATTTCCCCGCCCCAAAGCCCCAAAAATCCCCCCAAAAGCCTCCCCCGGCGCCAGCCTTTTTGAGGAAGCCTGAGGGCAAAGCCCGAAGCCCTAAAGCCCTCCTCAAGGCTGCTTTGAAAGTGTGTGAGGGCTGTAAAGCCCGAAAAGCCCCGGCTCCCTAAAAAATCCCTTTCCCAAAAGTCAGCCCTTTTTTGAAGGAGTGTGAGGGCGAAGCCCGAATCAAAAGCCGCAGCCCCCGAAGGGGCCGCGGTGTTGAATTTAGAGCTTCAGCAAGGAAGATTCGTTGTCGGAGTTGTTGAGCGAGCGGCGCGATGAGCGGAATATCGAACCGAAATCGGCCGAATAACTCACCGACAGCACCACCATATTCGCATTATTCTTGATATATCGCTCCTTGAAATAGGGATTCACCGCCGAATATCCCCACGAAGGATATTGCGTCCCTTTGCTCTCGAACATATACATCCAGCTCGCCCCGAAGGTCCAGTGCTTGTCGGGCTTGTAATCAAGGCTGAGCGAGTCGCCGTTCTCGTCTTTGCCCACATAGTTGCCGTTGAGATACTTGCCCGGTATCTTGCGCCAGTACGACACGGTGAAGGGCCCCTTGTTCCACCACACCGAGAAATTGGCGTCAAACGAGGTGAGATGATGACACCAGTCCGCGCCCATCGTCTCGTAATGGCTCACTCCCAGACTCACGTTCGCTCCGAAACCGGCGATGTCGTTGACACGCAGATTCAGATTCGCTCCCGCATCCCACGAGCGCCGCGCATTGATCGATTGCGACAGAAACATCCGATCGCCCAGATACATCATGTCGCTCATCACGAAGTCTCCAGTCTGCCGGTAGCTCAGGGAGAGCGACGCGTTGAATTTCCTCAGCCGGAATGCAGGCGTCAGCTGGTAGCGGAAGTTCTGCGATACCTTCAGGTCGGGATTGCCGTTCGATACCAGATAGGGCGTCTGTTGCTGCGGGTAGTCGGTCAGCGACGACAGCGAGGGTATGCTCGGCGAGTACTGAAAAGAGGCTCTCAGGTTCCATTTCTGCGAAATGTTCCATTGCGCTTGCACCGTGGTCAGGTTTCGGATGAAATGACGTTTGTTAAGGTCGTTCTTTATCCAGTAGAGCTTCGCGCCGGTGGCAACCGACACGTAAACCCTTCCTATCTGCTGCCCCAGCCGCGCATAGATGTAGTTGTTGTTCTCCGTCAGCACAGGCTCATAGTCTGTGGTCAGGTATGTGTTGGTGCTGTGCGAGATGGTGTTCTGGTAGCCGGCCGAGAGCGACGTCTTGCCCGAAAACTGATGAGTGTAGCTTACCTCGCTTATCAGGGAGCGCCGCCTGCTGTTCACGTCCATCACGTAGTCGGTCGTGGTGCCGTCGCCGAAGTCATAGATGTTCGAGCGTCGGTAGTCGTTCCGGCTCAGCGTACCTACCACCTGCACCTCCAGCGAGTTGCGCTCATTGAAGTCGCGCTTGAAGAAGAGGTCGAGCGAGGGGGAGAGGTCTTTGTTTCTGGTCAGGTTGCTGTTGTCGTAGTCGCCCAGATAGGAATCGATGGTCGTGGCGAAAGCCTGGCTTTTGCGGGTCAGCACCGAGGTGCGGAACGTTGCCGAGAAAAGGGTGCCCGCCGTCGGCATGTAGTCATATTTGAGCGAGAGGTTGTTGTAGAAATAGTTGAAGGGATTGCGGTCTTTCTCTTCAAGATCCACTCTGAAGTCATCGCCGATATAGCTCTCGCGGGAGTTGTCGAATACATCCTGATAGTTTCGCCACGAAGGATTGTAGGAGAGTGTGAACTGCGACGGCCCCTGATGATAAGATGCGCGCACATTGCCGTCTACAAATGCCGTGTTCAGCGCGCTCCGTCCCCAAAGATATACCTGGCCGCCGTCGTTGCGTTTCTTCAGCGTGATGTTGAGAAATCCGTTGTTCCCTTTGTCGGCATATCGGGCCGGAGTGATACGCGAGTATTCTATCTTGGCTATGTCTTTCGGCTGTAGGGCATTGAGGTCGCTTTCGGTCGACGGCACCCCGTTGATGAGGATCACGGGCGATCCTCCGTCCACGCTGATGGTCCGGTTGATGGGATTGGCTTCAAGCCCGTCGAGCGGAAGCTTCTGGAATAGGCTGAGCGAGGAGGCCGAGGCCCTCACGTCGGAGCCGGATGGAAAGATGATGGTCCGTCCCTTTGCATCCGTCATCCGGTTGGCCGTCACCTGCAGTTCGTCCAAGGCTATCCCTTCCGAAAGATAGATGGTCCCGGCGTTCACGTTTTTGTCCGATTCAATCACTATTTCAGTCGTGTTGAACCCTACCATCGAGATTGCCAGCTTCAATTTTGATTTGTTGTCGGTCTGGATCTCGAAGGCGCCGTTTTCATCGGTAGCCACCCCTTTTATCATTTGGGTGCCCGACATAAGGCGGCACGTGGCTCCCGCCACGAGGGTGGAATCATTGTCCGAGCGCACCTCCCCCTTGATGGTTCTTGCCGTGAGGGAGTTGATCGAAAATAAGATTGTCGCTATAAGAATGGTAAGACGTGTCATTTTCAAGTTGGTCTGAACTTAATTATTCTGTTTTCAATGCCTCTGCCGGCGAAATCGACATCGCTTTTCTGGCAGGAAGCCACGAGCCTATCAATATCATCAGCGCTACCAGGCCGAATGTGATGAGTGTGCATCCCACGAATCTCACCGGCTCAAGATAAAGCCCCATATACGAGGAATTCAATTCCGAATGGGCCATAAACAGGCAGATGGCGGCCGAAATCGGAGTGACGGCTATCAGTATCAGCAGTCCCTCTGCCAGAATGCGTCGCATGATGTCGCCGCGGGTGGCGCCGTTGGCCATGCGGAGCGCTATCTCAGGTGTGCGCTGCGACGTGCGGAACCAGAACGTGCCCAGCACGCCCAGGAAAATGTTGAGCAGAAGGAAAAGACTCCACACCACTGTCTGCTGCATCTTCTGCTTCTGGTTGAGGTTGTATCCGTCCCTGATGTCGTCGAAGGATTCTACCGAGGCTATGTAGAAGTTCCCCACACGCAGGTTGCCGAGGGCGTCCGACATGATATTGGCGATGAAGTCCTTGTCCATATTCTCTTTCACTCTCACAACAGTCTCGTTCACATAGGGGAAGGTGGCTGGAGTGAGCGGCATCAGTACGGATGGCGACTTGTAGGTCTGTGAGAAGTCGCTGTAGCGCAATGGTGTCATCGCTGCCGTCAGTGTCCATTCTATCGAGTCTGCACCCGAATGGAATATCTTGCCGATGTAGGGTTTCATGGTCGGGATCCCCTCCTTGTCGCGGAAGAGGTTGTCGGTGGCCATGAACGAGTTCCAGGGCATCTTCTCGAGAAGCGCGGCCATTTCTTCCGGCGATTCTCCGTTCGCTCCGTGGATGCGGAATACTTTCATGAATCCCGGTGTCACCCATCTTTTAAGGTAAAAGCCTCCAAGCGAATCGATGTGGATATTCTGGTTGCTGTTGTTCTGATTGAAGAAATGAGAATTGATGCCGATGCCCACTGCCTCTATTTCCGGACGTGCTTCCAGGCGTTGGATCATGGTCTGCATGTCTGCTATTTCTGCTTCATAATCGACATGAGGGTCGAAATCAGGACTTTTCTCATTCAGTGTCGACACATGGATGCGGTAGCAGTGCGAATAGTCGTAGCCGAGGGGTTCGTTGTAGATTGAATATTTCACCCACAGCTGGTCGGTGAGCCACCACATCACGGCGCTCACAAGCAGCAGCTCGATGGCGAGCCATATATTGATACGCCATTCGTTGGCGATCTGTCGTAGTAATTTCCGTTTCATAACTGTATTGTCATTTTTTGCCGGCGAGGGCGTTCACCACATTTGTGCGCGCTGCCTGCCATGCGGGAAGCGACACCGAAAGAATATTGAGGATGAGGCAGAAAAGCATGGCGAGGCCGAATGTCTTCCAGCTCAGAAGCATCGCTGGCGATACGTTTGTGACCACCCCGGTGCTCGATTGCGCTGAAAACACGTATTCCGCACCGAAGGTCGCGAACAGCACCGACAGTATCAGGCCGATGATGCCCGCTATCAGGGTGATTATGAGGTTCTCCACGAAGAGGTCGGTGAGGATGCTGCTGCGGCGTGCGCCGAATGCCCGTTTCACCCCTATTTCCTCACGGCGCCGGCTCAGGCGGCTGTGGGTCATCGACGATAGGTTTACTGCCGGCACAAGCAGCAGTATCGCCCATGTGAAATACCGGCGGCGTCTCACCGAATCCATGTCCGGACCCATGTTGGCCCACGGAGTGTTCACGGCCGTCTCCTGATCATACGGACGCTCTCTCTGCAAGAAGCTCCAGCCGTTGACTTTGGCTTCCTCTTCGAATTTTGCCATCCGCTTTTTGTATTCTTCCCTCACCTTCGGAATGTCGGCTTTCGATTTGGGCAGGATGATGGCATGAAGGCATCCCATGTATTCGCTCCATGAAAAACTCGCCGAATTGGTCGAGGTGTAAGGAACCCATACCTCCGAATAAGCATAGTTGGCGAGTGTGCTGACATCGCGCACCACTCCCTTCACCCTGTAGGGCAGATGGTTGATGCTGAATTCCCGTCCGGCTGCCTCAGTGGTGCCGAAGAGTCTGCGGGCGATCGATTCGGAAAGCACCGCCAGCGGCGTGCCCGCCTCAAATTCTCCCTTGTCGAAAGGCTTGCCATCTATGAATGTGAAGTCCATCACTTTCCAGAAGCCGTTGTCAACTCCCAGCACTTTCGCTCCGAATGCCGTGCCCGAAGGGTCCGACAGGAGACCCTCCGATGAGTAGTCGGTGGCCGTGACGGCCTCCGGTGTCTCCATTTCGTAGAATACCTTGCGGATGAAGTTGTAACCCATTCCGCCGTTGCCTTCACTTCCCTCGTCCCAGTTGTCATTGCGGATTGAGGCCGCGTTCTGCACCAGCCAGCGGTCGCGGTTCGACTCCGGCGCGTATGGCGCTATCTGGATCTCTTCCATCATCACCGCAGTCATGATCATGAAGATGGCGAGTGCCGTTCCGGCTATGCTCACCCAGCACACCAGCGGCTGCGTGCGCAGCGCCGCGATGGCCTGTTTAAAATATTTTTTCATTCCAAATTAAAAATCAAAAATTCAACATTATGTCCCAAAGCAAC
>JAUNFY010000067.1:0-7246 GCA_030524805.1 Bacteroidales bacterium
GGGAACAAATTTGCACCCTGATTTTGATTTTTTCAGTACCTTTGTATTTTGAAAAACAGGCCTGTCAAAACGGGCCTTTTGGTAACTGACCTGTAAAATCAAGAAACGGACAAGTAAAATCAAGCAACTGACCTATCAATATGAATAAAATGAATAAGACATCCCTTTTATTTCTCGGCATGCTCTCAGCGCTTCCGGCCTTCGCCGACGGCGAGATGAGCATCGACCTCAAGAGCGACCGCACCTGCACGATGAGCAACGGCATCATCACCCTCAGCATCGACGCGAGCGGCAAAGCCAAGACAATGAAGCATCCCGACAACGGCGATGCCAACATCCTGGGCAACAACGGCATCTACTTCGACTACACCGCCAACAAGAACCGCGCTCTCTCGGCCGCAAAAGCGGAGATAGTGAAACAGACCGACGACTATCTGGAGGTGCTCTACACGGCCGGCGCCAACAACGTGCTTCCGCTCTATCAGCAGGGCTACATCCTGCGCAAGGGTGAGAGCGGCGTCTACACCTACGTGATAGTGAACGGCAATTCGGCTCACTACGGCAGCAACGGTGTGGGCAACATCAAGGAGACACGCGTCTGCACCCGCCTCGCCTCCGACTTCCTCGACGGATATGTCGACGAAGTGATGCAGGGTGCCATCCCCTCCAACGCGGAGATGGCAGTGGCGGAGAAATCGGAAAACACCATCCAGGACGCCACCTACCGCATGGCCGACGGCTCGATCTACACAAAATACAACTGGGCGCAGTTCATAGCCAACGATGACTTCCACGGCCTGATGAACGGCAAGGTGGGAGTATGGAACATCCCGGTGAGCTACGAATGGCTCAACGGAGGCCCGATGCGTCAGGAACTCACCGTGCACGCCACAAGCAAATCGCCCATCACCATCCAGATGCTGCAGGGCGAGCACATCGGCGCCGCCTCGCAGCGCTACGACGACGGCACACGCCAGATTTTCGGCCCCTTCATGATCTATGTCAATTCGGGCGCCGACCGCCAGGCGATGATAGACGACGCGGCCGCCAAAGCCGCAAGCCTGCAGGCGGAGTGGCCTTTCCAGTGGTTTGAAAACGACTGCTATCCGCTCGACCGCGCCACAGTGGCAGGACGCATCAACGTGACTACCGGCCAGGGCAACGACGCCTATCAGGTGGTGCTCGCGCAGCCCGGCTCCAACATCCTCTCGCAGGGGGGCGACTACATCTTCTGGTCGAAAACCGACGAAGACGGATATTTCGAGATAAAGAACGTGAGGAAAGGCAACTATTCCCTCTACGCCTACGCCACAAAGGGCACCGTGACCGATGAGCTCGAGGTGAAGGATGTGGCTGTAGACTCGGAAAACGTTGAGCTCGGCACCATCGACTGGGCGCCGGAGACCTATGCCAACCTTCTCTGGAACATAGGCGAAAACAACCGCATGGCCGATGGCTTCAACGGCAGCGACGCTCCCCGCGCCTACGAGGTGCGCGACGGCATTCCCTCGGTGCTCACCTTTGAAATTGGCTCCTCGGCTGAAAGCACCGACTGGTATAACGCTCAGACCGGCAACGGAACATGGACCATCGCCTTCACCCTCGACAAGACATACGAGAAGGATGCGAAGCTGACTGCCTCGCTTGCGGGCGTGTCTAACTCGCCGTCGGTGTCGATCGGCGTCAACGGCTCCCACGTGGGCGACTGGAAGAGCCTGAAGGATGACGGCTCGCTGCGCCGCAGCGCCAACCTCGCAGGCCGCCACCGCGTGGAGAGCGTGACATTCCCCGCCAACCTGCTCGTGGCCGGTGAAAACAAACTCACCCTCACGGCATCGAACTGCAAGAGCGGCACAGGAATACTCTACGACTGCATAAAGCTCGAGGCGGGCGAAGTGATTTCCACTGCCGTAGGCGAGATTGAGAGCGCCGACGCCGACGCCCGCTATGAGATATTCACTCCGGGCGGCGTGAGGATGGGCAGCTTCGAATCGCTCGACGACGCTTCGCTTCCGAAGGGACTCTACATCTACCGCCGCGGAGCCGAATCCGGAAAATTCATAAGATGATGATGGGGCATATATGGCCTTGAAACATACCGATATCGCGGGCTTGCCGGCCCGCGGTATCTTTTATTTTTTCAACCGCTGAAGCGGCTGCGCTTTTCAAATAATTGCGGACGCATTCTGATAACCGCTGAAGCGGCTGCGCTTTTTCAAATAATTGCTGAGGCAATTCAAATAAGCGCTGAGGCGAATTTTCTTTTTATCAATCATTTAAAATCAGATATAGCATGAAACTTCTCACTACCGCCATGCTCGTGGCGGCCGCTGCCACCGGGATGGCCTCCGCCGCCCCTCCGCAGCTCTATTTCGACCGGCCGGCCGACTTCTTCGAGGAAACTTTCGTGATTGGCAACGGCACGCAGGGCGCCATAGTGTATGGCAACCCGCAGAAGGAGCGCATCTCGCTCAACGACATCACGTTCTGGACCGGCGAACCCGACACCACCGTCTATTCGCCGGGCGCCTACAAGGTTGTGCCGGAAATCCGCGCCGCACTCGACGCCGGCGACTACGAACTGGCCGAGAAACTGCAGCTCGACCTGCAGGGTCACTATTCAAACAATTACCAGCCGATCGGCAACCTATGGATAGATTTCGCCGACAATGCCGACGCTTCGAGCTATTCGCGCCGACTGAGACTCGACGAGGCCGTGGCTACCACCTCTTATTCAAAAGGCAACAACATGATCACCACCGAATATCTCGCGTCGGCCCCCGACAGTGTGATAGTGGTGAACATATCCGCCAAAAAGCCCATCGACTTCACCCTCTCGTTCGACTCACCGATAAAGGGCTACACCAAAGCCATCTCGCAGAAGGGAATCCTCGCCGAGGGGAATGCCTCCTATTCGTCGCTCCCTTCCTACGTGGACATGCCGGCCGACCAGAAGATGCTCTACGACAAGAACCGCGGCATACGCTTCTGCACAGACATCCGCGTGGTTGCTCCCGGGGCAAAGGTCGCTCCCTCGGAGGAGGGGACAGTGGTGAAAGGTGCCAAAGAGGCCACCATCATCGTGGCCATAGCCACGAGTTTCAACGGCTCCGACAGGAATCCCTCGGCGCAGGGTCTTGACGCGAAGGCCACTGCCATGCGCCGGGCCGAGAAGGCCGAGGGAATGGCTTACGCCGATCTGCGCAGCCGCCACGTCGACGATTACTCCGCGCTGTTCTCACGCGCCTCGATCAATCTCGGGGAGTCGGACCCGGCACTGAACGCAATGCCTACCGACGTGCGCCTCAAGAACTACACCGACAACCATGCCGTAGACCCCGACCTCGAGGAACTTTATTTCGACTATGGCCGCTACCTGCTCATCAGCTGCTCACGCACTCCGCGCGTGCCGGCCAACCTGCAGGGGCTCTGGAATGAATACCTGCTGCCGCCGTGGAGCTCGAACTACACCACCAACATCAACGTGGAGGAAAACTACTGGCCGGCTGAAGTGACCAACCTGAGCGAGCTCCATCTGCCGCTGCTGACTTTCATCAGGCAGCTTCCGGTGACCGGCAGCGAGACGGCACGCGAATACTACGGCGTGGACCGCGGCTGGTGTCTGGGCCACAACTCCGACATCTGGGCCATCACCAACCCCGTGGGTCAGCACAGCGGCGACCCGCAATGGGCCAACTGGAACATGGGTGGCGCATGGATAGCGTCGCACATCTGGGAGCATTACCTTTTCACCCGCGACATCGACTTCCTGAAGGAGTATTACCCCACCCTGCGCGGCGCCGCCGAGTTCTGCCTCGGCTGGCTCATCAAGGATAAGGAGGGCCACTACATCACTTCGCCCGGCACTTCGCCCGAAAACAGTTTCATATCGCCGCAGGGCAAGAAGGCCTCCACGAGCGCCGGCGGGTTTGCCGACATCGCCATGATTCGCCAATGTCTTGAAGACACCCGCGCCGCGGCCGAGACCTTAGGCGTGGACAGCAACCTCATGGCCGAGATAGATGAGAAACTGGCCAATCTGCTTCCCTACAGGATCGGCTCGCGCGGACAACTTCAGGAATGGAAAGAGGATTTTGAGGAAATCGACCCCCACCACCGCCATCAGTCGCATCTCTACGGCCTCTATCCGGGCCATCACATCTCGCTCGCCACTACGCCCGAACTGGCGCAGGCAGCGGCGAAATCGCTCGAGATAAAAGGCGACAACACCACGGGCTGGAGCACCGGCTGGCGCGTCAACCTGCTTGCGCGTCTCGCCGACGCCGACAACGCCTACTCGATGTATCGCCGGCTTCTGAAATATGTGAGCCCCGACAAATACAAGGGAGACGACGCGCGCCGTGGCGGCGGCACCTATCCCAACCTGCTCGATGCCCACTCCCCCTTCCAGATCGACGGTAATTTCGGCGGCACTGCCGGTGTGGCCGAGATGCTGCTGCAGTCTACTCCCGAGAGCATCACGCTGCTGCCGGCGCTGCCCACAGCATGGAGCGACGGCAGTTTCAAGGGACTCCGCACCCGCGCCGGGGTGGAAGTGGACGCCGAGTGGAAAGACGGTAAGGTGACATCGCTCACGCTCCGCTCCGACCGCGCTGCCAACCCTGAGATCCGCGTCAATGGCCGCACCATCAGCAGCACGCTGACACCGGGCACCCCGGCCACCTTGACGTTCTGAACCGGTTTTCCCTCTAACCGCATCATCACAGCCCCGTCGCGCCACTCCGGCCCGACGGGGCTTTATGTATTCGATCTCCGAGCGCGCCACACCATGCCTCCAGCTCACTTTTTTTATAATTATTCACACAATTATTGTTGCACAACTCGCATAAAATACATAATTTTGCATCATGCCTCGGCATCTAAAAGCGATGCAGGCCGCATCATAATGGACATCAGAAAGATATTCAACAACATACATCCGATTTCGGATGAAGCCTTATCTCTTATTGAAACATCGATGACTTTTAAAAACGTTAAAAAAGGAGAGGCCGTGATACGCCAAGGCGAAACCACCGGCATAATCCTCTTCATCATCGATGGAATTTTCCGTATCGCGCTCAACAGCGACGGAAAGGAGTGCACACTCGCCTTCGGAAAGGCGGGCGACCCGTTCACGTCGGTAAGTTCGCTGAGGTGCGACGAGCCTTCATATTATAGTTTCGAGGCCATCACCGACGCCAAGATCCTGACGCTTCCCATAACGAAATTCAGGGAATTTATCAACACATGCACCGAGATAGCGCAATGGTTCATTGCCTTCCTGCTCAAGCAGATACACGTGCTCGAGCGCCGCGCCGCGCTCTACAGCGGCTACAACGCGGCGAAGAAATACGAGGTGTTTGTCTACAACCGCCCGGAAATCATGCGCAACGTTCCGGCCAAATACATAGCGCAGTATCTCGACATCGCTCCCGAAACCCTCTGCCGCATCCAGGCGGCTTACTTCAAGAAGAAGAAAGCCTCTTCCTGACGCCCGGGTGCCGACCGGACCGCACGCCCTCATATTCCCCCGTATTCTCCGCCGGAGCCGCACCGATGCGCGCCCCGGGAGGCATCGCGCATTAAACCATAGTCTTGACTGACTTGTTTTAACGTATATCATCAACCGCGGCACCCCCCCCGTTTGCGGGTTGCCCCAAAACACTGAAAGACTATGAAAACACTTCGAATCGCATTCGCCGGAGCAATGCTCTGCCTGCTGATGGGAAGTTGCGTATCCAACAAAAAATACGCTCTTCTGCAGGATGAATACACCCAGACAAAGGAAAGCCTGATAAACTGCAATGCCGAGACGCGCAACCTGCAGTCGCAGCTCGACGCCGCCAACAAATCGAACGAGGGGCTGAAGGCCGGCATGGCCTCTCTGAAGTCGACTCTCGACCAGAGCCTCAACGCCAACATGCAGGGCAACGTTAACATCTCTAAACTCGTGGACGAGGTGAACGCCTCCAACAAGTATATCAAGCAGCTGGTCGAAGCCAAGTCGAAATCCGACTCGCTCAGCATGGCGCTCACCAACAAGCTGACCCGCTCGCTCAACACCGACGAGCTGAAAGACGTGGACGTGAAGGTGCTGAAGGGGGTGGTCTACATCTCGCTTGCCGACAACATGCTCTTCAAGACGGGCAGCTACGAGATAAGCCCGCGCGCCATGGAGACGCTGAGCAAAATAGCCAAGATAATCAAGGACTACAGCGACTACGACGTGCTCGTGGAGGGCAACACCGACAATGTGCCCATCTCGCGCACCAACATCCGCGACAACTGGGACCTTTCGGCGCTGCGTGCATCGAGCGTGGTGAGATGTCTGCAGGATGATTTCGGCATCAACCCCTCGCGCATGACAGCCGGCGGACGCGGCGAATACAATCCCGTGGCCGACAACACTTCCGACTCAGGCCGCCAGCGCAACCGCCGCACCGAGATCATCATCACTCCGAAACTTGATCAGTTCCTTGACCTTATCGACGACGCTCCCGACACTACTGATGCCTCCGGAGCTACTGCTGCTACCGGCGCTTCCGGTGCTTCGCGCACGATGTGAACGGAATGATAGACGTGACGAAACACTGAAAAGGTCCGGCCAATGGAGGTCGGACCTTTTCTTTGAGTATATCGCAAAATTCAATGCTTTCCGCAAGGGGATGCGGGCTGATGATTACCGCAAGCAGATGCGGTGGGCTGATGATTCAGCGGGTCATCTGCCGGGTTACTTCGATGCGGGTTCCCATTTGCAGCGTACGGGCGAAACGATGGCGCCTTCCGCCTTGAGTTCCTTCATCGCCTTGTCAACGTCTTTGCGGTCGAGACCGCTGAGTTCGGCAATCTTGCCGGCATTCACCGGCTCGCCGGCAGCCTTCATCGCTGCCAATACCTGTTCTTTAGCTTCCATTTTTATCTGTTTTTTTAGTTATGATTTATCTGTTCTTTTAGTTAAAATTTTATCTGTTCTCTAATTCAAATTTGAATCAAATTTGTAATTCAAACTAAATATACAACAATTGGGGTCACGAATCTGTTGCCTCCACGCCAGCTTTTTTGCGCTTGGGTGGGGGCGGCTATTATGGCGGCGGGCATATCGGCGCGCCCCGCCCACAGTGGCAGAAGGCCTCCGGCCTATCCCCGGAACTCTTCCGGGGCACAGTAACAGATATCACAGACGCAGATTAATGTTGAATGGGGAATAAGGCCGGAGGCCTTACATTTTGTTAACCGGGGGTGCAGT
>JAUNFY010000067.1:7346-15601 GCA_030524805.1 Bacteroidales bacterium
ATTGACGACGGTGGGCAGGTGAGAGCCGGGGGTGACGAGCACCCCCGGTTAACAATATGGAAGGCCTCCGGCCTTCTGCTTTGGGATGCCTTATAATGAGGTTTTATATTCTAATAATGGGGATTTATATTAATGTTGAATGCCGATTGTCGATTGTCGAATGGGGATGGTTCAATGTCAATTGTCGATTGTTGAATGGGGAATAAGGCCGGAGGCCTTACATTTTGTTAACCGGGGGTGCAGTTCACTGCCACCCCCGGTATCCGTGCATTACGGTCAGCAACCCCGGAGGGTGTTGCACCCTATGGCACTCTCCTGTTGGGGTGGCGCGGGGTTGCGGGTTTGATGCGGGGTGCAATCCCTCCGGGATTGACGACGGTGGGCAGGTGAGAGCCGGGGGTGACGAGCACCCCCGGTTAACAAGATTAAAGGCCTCCGGCCTTTTAATAATGGGAAAGGTTGAATTAATAATCGGGAAGGTTGAATTTTGAATGCATTATAATTGAATGTCGAATGTTGATTTTAGAATTTCGAAGGCTGGCAAATTATTTTTCTTTTTTTATTGGATTTTCAATAAAATTTATTAACTTTGCATTTTATGAAACCCAACCGACCCGGGGCGTCTTGCCCGACAACATCGCCCGGGCCCGAAACTAACCCTATCTGAAACAACATGAAAAGATTTGCATTCAAAATGTTTCTCAAGCCCGGCTTCGAGGCCGAGTATGAAAAACGCCACGCTCAGCTTTGGCCCGAACTCAAACGCCAGATCACTGAATCGGGAGTACGCAACTACTCAATCTATTGGGACAAGGACACCAACATACTCTTCGGATACCAGGAAGTGATAGGCGACTCCAACTCGCAGGATGCCGAGGCCGCCGACGAAATCACCCGCAAATGGTGGGACTACATGGCCGACATCATGGAGGTGAACCCCGACAATTCCCCCGTCACCATCCCCATCCAGGAAGTGTTTCACCTTGACTGATTCCCCTGCCGCCATGAACAAGACCTTTCATCTCGCTATAGACCTTGGTGCCACCTCCGGCCGCACCATCCTCGCCTCATTCGACGGCAAGAAGGTAGACATGCAGGAGATAGCACGCTACAACTACCCGATGATGCCGCTCGGCAGCCACCAATACTGGAACCTTCCGCTCATCTACGAGCACATCGTAGACTCGATGAAGAAATGCGCCGAAACGCTCGCGCAGATGCCCGGCACGCCGCGTCTGACCACCATCGGCATCGACACATGGGGCTGCGACGTGGCCTATTTCTACAAAGACGGCAGCATCGCCGGCCTCCCCTACTGCTACCGCGACCCGCACACGGTGGGCGCCGTAGACCGTTTCTGCACCGAAACGATGCCGAAGGAGGAAGTGTATGAACGCACCGGAATCCAGTTTATGGACTTCAACACCCTCTTCCAGCTCGACACCATCCGCCGCCACAATCCTGAACTTCTCGAGGCGGCCGACAAGATACTCTTCATCCCCGACGCCCTCTCCTACATGCTCACCGGCAAAGCCATCTGCGAACGCACCGTGGCTTCGACCTCTCAGATGCTCAACCCCAACACGGGCGACCTCGACGAAGTGCTTCTGGCCAAGATAGGCCTTCCGCGCTCCAAGTTCGGCCCCATGACCGAACCGGGCACCGAGATCGGCACCCTGCTGCCGCGCCTGGCCGAGCTGACAGGCCTGGGCGAAGTGCCGGTGGTGGCAGTGGCCGGACACGACACGGCATCGGCCGTGGCGGCAGTGCCATCGCCCGACTCCGCTTTCGCCTACCTGAGCTGCGGCACATGGTCGCTGCTCGGCATTGAGAACGACGGTCCCATCATCTCGGGCAAGAGCCTCGAATACAACT
Source organism: Bacteroidales bacterium (assembly GCA_030524805.1). Lineage (GTDB taxonomy): Bacteria > Bacteroidota > Bacteroidia > Bacteroidales > Muribaculaceae > Lepagella. The sequence goes on from JAUNFY010000067.1 coordinate 9,222, forward strand.
TCACCAACGAAGGCGGAGTGGACGGCACCATCCGCTTCCTGAAGAACATCTGCGGTCTCTGGCTCTTCGAGCGCTGCCGCGCCGAATTCAAGGACGCGCCGAAAGACGTGGCCGCGCTGGCCGCCCTCTGCCTCGAGAGCGACATCGAGAGCATCATCAATCCCGACGACCCGTCGTTTGCCAACCCCGAAAGCATGACCAAAGCCATTGACGACTACTGCGCCACGACCAGCCAGCGCCGTCCGGAGGCTCCGGCCGACTACATACGCATCATCTACCGCAGCCTCGCCCACCGCTATGGCGAGATCACGGGCTGGCTCCGCGAGCTCTCGCCCGTGGAGATCAAGCGCCTGCACGTGATAGGCGGCGGCTCTCGCAACCATCACCTGATGCAGATGGCAGCCGACATACTGGGAATCCCCGTAGTGGCCGGCCCGGCCGAATGCACCGCTCTGGGCAACGTGCTTATGCAGCTCCGCGCCGCCGGCTCGCTCAGCTCGCTCGGCGAGATGCGGCAGGTGGCAGTGGACTCCACCGAGACCATCACTTTCAATCCCCGGACTCAAAACTGAAAAACTCCTAATAACTACAAAACATTATGAAAGAAGAACTTCTCAACAAGGCCTACGAAGTGGCCCGCGAAAGATACGCCGCCGTCGGCGTCGACACAGAAAAAGTGCTGCAGCAGATGCAGGATTTCCACCTCAGCATGCACTGCTGGCAGGCTGACGACGTGGCAGGTTTCGAACCTCACGAGGGCGGCCTGACCGGTGGCATCCAGGTAAACGGCAACTATCCCGGCAAAGCACGCAACATCAACGAGCTGCGCGACGACATCCTCTACGCCATGAGCCTCATCCCGGGCAAGCACCGCCTCAACCTCCACGAGATCTACGGCGACTTCCAGGGCAAATACGTAGACCGCAACGAAGTGACTCCCGAATATTTCCAGAGCTGGATCGAATGGGGCAAAGCCAACGACATCAAGCTCGACTTCAACTCCACATCGTTCTCCCACGCCAAGAGCGGCGACCTCTCGCTCGCCAACCCCGACAAGGGCATCCGCGAGTTCTGGATCGAGCACTCGAAGCGCTGCCGCGCCATCTCGCAGGCCATCGGCGAGGCTCAGCAGGACCCCTGCATCATGAACACATGGGTGCACGACGGCAGCAAGGACATCACAGTGAACCGCTACATGTATCGCGAGCTGCTCAAGGACTCCCTCGACCAGATCTTCGAGCACAAATACGACTGGATGAAAGACTGCGTTGAGTCGAAAGTGTTCGGCATCGGCCTCGAAAGCTACACCGTGGGCTCCAACGACTTCTACACCGCCTACGCATCGAAGCGCGACATGATGATCACCCTCGACACCGGCCACTTCCACCCGACCGAGAGCGTAGCCGACAAGGTAAGCGCCATGCTCCTCTTCGTGCCCGAGCTGATGCTCCACGTGTCGCGCCCCATCCGCTGGGACTCCGACCACGTGACCATCATGGACGACCCGACACTCGACCTCTTCAGCGAGATCGTACGCGCCGACGCCCTCAACCGCGTTCACTACGGCCTCGACTACTTCGACGGCACGCTCAACCGCATCGGCGCCTACGTGATCGGCAGCCGCGCAGCACAGAAGTGCATGCTCCGCGCCCTTCTCGAACCCATCGCCACACTGCGCCAGTATGAGCTCGACGACAAGAGATTCCAGCGCCTGGCCCTCCTCGAGGAGTGCAAGAACCTTCCCTGGAACGCCGTTTACGACGAATTCTGCCGCCGCAACAACGTTCCTGTTGGCGAAAGCTACATCAAGGAGGTGGAGAAATACGAAGCCGACGTCACTTCGAAACGCTAATCAAAACCGATATCCTGCAAGGCGTGAGGCCAGTCTTCACGCCTTGCATCACTATATCCCGACATGCTATATATAGGACTTCTCATCATCGCCATCGGCGCCTTCTGCCAGTCGAGCAGCTACGTGCCGATCAACAAGATCAAGAACTGGAGCTGGGAGACCTACTGGATCATCCAGGCCGTCTTCGCCTATTTCCTGCTTCCGCTCCTCGGCGCCTTCATGGCCATGCCCGAAGGCACGAGCCTCTTCTCGCTGCTGGCCGAAGCACCTTCCTTCAACCTCTGGATGACCATCATCTTCGGTATGCTCTGGGGAGTGGGCGGCCTCACTTTCGGCCTCTCGATGCGCTATCTGGGCGTTGCCCTCGGCCAGTCGATAGCCCTCGGCACCACCGCCGGCATCGGCACCATCATGGGCCCGATACTGCTGCAGGTGTTCTTCCCTGAGTCGGACGCGCTGTCGCAGCTCACCCTCTCGGTGATCATCGGCGTGATAGTGACCCTTCTCGGCATCAACATCATCGGCATCGCCGGCGCAATGAAAGCCAAAGGGCTCACCGACGAACAGAAAAAATCATCAACCAAGGAATTCAATTTCGGCAAAGGCATCCTGATCGCGCTGCTCTGCGGCTTCATGAGCGGCTGCTTCAACGTGGGCCTCGCCTTCGGACAGGATATATTCGCACCGGGCACCGACCCGATGTTCCAGACGCTGCCGGCCACCTTCCTGGTGACGATGGGCGGCTTCGTGACCAACGCCATCTACTGCCTTGCGCAGAACAGCAAGAACCGCACCTGGAGCGACTACGGCAAAGCCGACGTGTGGGCCAACAACCTTTTCTTCTGCCTGCTTGCCGGCGCTCTGTGGTACAGCCAGTTCTTCGGCCTCTCGATGGGCAAGGGATTCCTCACCGGCTATCCTACGCTCATGACCCTTTCCTTCTGCATCCTGATGGCGCTCAACGTGGTCTTCTCCAACGTGTGGGGCATCATCCTCAAGGAATGGAAGGGCTGCAAGCCGAAGACCATCGCCGTGCTCATCACCGGCATCGTGGTGCTCGTGATCTCCTGCTTCCTCCCTCAGCTCATCTAACAAGATTCTAATTTCCAACCCAAATTAATATTCAAGACAATGTCAGTATTGGATAACAACCCCGGCCTCAAGCATCAGGTGGAGCAGGTGGCGGAAGCCGCCGGCTATCTCTGGCAGAAGGGCTGGGCTGAACGCAACGGCGGCAACATCACCGTCAACGTGACCGAACACATCTCCGACTCGATGAAGGCCCTCCCGGCCATCGCAGGCCCCTTCCCCATCGGCGCCGTGCTGCCCAACCTCAAGGGCACATGGTTCTACTGCAAGGGCACCCAGATGCGCATGCGCGACCTCGCCCGCCGGCCCATGGAAAACGGCTCGATCATACGCATCTGCGACGACTGCGCAAGCTATGAGATTGTGGCCGACAATCCGGTGAAGCCCACTTCGGAACTTCCCTCGCACCTTGCCGTGCACAACTATCTCATCGGCAAAGGCTCCACCTACAAGGCAAGCCTCCACACGCATCCCATCGAGCTCGTGGCGATGAGCCACAATCCCGAATACCTGAAGAAGGACGTGCTCACCAAGATACTCTGGTCGATGATACCCGAGACGAAGGCTTTCGCACCCCGCGGCCTCGGCATCGTGCCCTACATGCTGCCCTCTTCCAACGAACTCGCCGACGCCACCATCAAGGCCATCGACGACAACTACGACGTGGTGATGTGGGAGAAGCATGGCGTCTTCGCAGTGGAAAACGACATCATGTCGGCCTTCGACCAGGTGGACGTGCTCAACAAGAGCGCCAACATCTACATGTGCGCCCGCAACATGGGCTTCGTGCCCACAGGCATGTCTGACGCCCAGATGACTGAAATCTCCACCGTCTTCAACCTTCCCAAATAAGCGGGAAGCCTGACGGAGCATACTGCAAAAACTGGAATGCACGCTTGTGTATTCCAGTTTTTTTCTGTAATTTTGTGTCGAAATAAACACGATTTTTCATGAAAAGATACATACTCTTCATCTTACTCTTTTCTTTCTCACTGGCTGCCATGGCCTACGAAGAGGTCTTCTTCCATTGCGACCAGGACACGGCGGTGATCAACAGGCTGCTCCGGAGCCCCGAACTCGCCGGGCTCGACAAGCCGCAGCAGGTGGCTTTCTTCGCCAAAAGCCTCGAGGGCGCACCTTCCAACCTGAGGCAGGAGATTCTGGAAGCCGACACGGCCCGCTTCACCATCGACATACACTCCTTCAACCCCCTCAGCCTCATCTCTACCTGCATAGCCCTGGCGCAGGCCTACGAGACATCGTCGGCACCCAACTGGCGCGACTTCGCGGCGCGGTATGAGGCCGTGATGTACAAGGGCGGGAAGGCCGGCGACTTCGTGTCGCGTTTCCTCTACCCTTCCGACTGGATCGCCGACAACGTATTCAGGAGCAACATCATCGACGAGACCCTGCACATGGAGGGGCTCAACATAAAGAAGAAGGAGAAATCGATTGACTACATCTCGCACCATAAGGATTCCTTCAAGGCTTTCTCCAATCCCGCCAATCTCGACCGGATAAAGATGCTGGAGATGGGATTCCGCAACCATCAGATCATCTACGTGTCGAGCGGCGACCTCACCAATCCGGCGCGCTTCAAGAAGATAGCGAAGGACGGCGACATAGTGTTCCTTCTCGCTACCGACTACAATCTCGACAGCCGCGACATGGGCATCGTATTCCACGACGGCGACCAGCTCAAGTTCATCCATGTGTCGCCTGCGGAGGATAAGGTGGTGATAGAGCAGCTTCCTTTTGAAGTTTATGTCAAGCGCAACATCAAGCGCATACAGGGAGCGCGGGTGATGCGCATCAACTGATGGAGAGGCTCGTAGCATTCGACCTCGACGACACTCTCGTGGCCGAAGCGCTCTTCCTGCGCAGCGGCATCCGCCACGTGGCGCGCCTGCTCGAGGAGCGTTTTCCGGAGCTGCCGCCCCTGCGCGTGGTCAACCGCATGGACGCGGCCGTGATGCGCCACACCAACCATTATTCGGCCCTCGAATCTCTGCTTGTGGAGACGGGACTGCGCGAGAGTGTGGACATGGCGGAGATAGTGGCGGAATTCCGCAACCACCGTCCCGACCCCGACATCTATCATCTTCCCCCTTCGATGCGAAAGCAGCTCGACGACCTCGCAGCCGCCGGCACCCGCATGGCCCTCATCACCGACGGGCGCAGCCTCACGCAGCGCAACAAGATAGAGGCTGCCGGCCTTATGCGCTATTTCGACCCCGACGACATATTGATTTCGGAAGAGACGGGACACGACAAGAAAGATCCCGACAATTTTCTCTTTCTGATGAGAAAATATGCCGGGACCGGACATTTCGTATATGTTGCCGACAATCCTTCGAAGGATTTCATCCATCCCTCACGTCTGGGATGGGAGACGCGTCTGGCTCCTCCTTTTCCGATCGCCATCCATCAGGGGATGCCCGGATAGCGTCAGGAAAGCCGGGATGACGTCAGCACTGCACGGAGAGCGTCAGGGGATGCCGAGATAGCGGTGGGTCTGCAGGCTGAGCGTCCAGCGCGGGTCTTCCATCACCCTTCTCACGGTGCGGAGCGTGTTGGCGTTGCGCTGCCTCTCGTCGGCCACATAGCATGGCTGCAGATACATCAGCGTGTCGGCGTCCCTGCAGGGAAGCCCGAAATAGCATTCGAGGTCCTGACCGGCGTCCACCACCTTTATCTCATCGGCACGCGCCACCTTTATGGAGGCGTCGCCAATCACGTCGGCTATGCCGGATTTGGGCGACACCGTGACCCAGTCGATGCCTTCGGGCAGTTCGTGGGTACCGTTGGTCTCGATAGCCACTTTCTTGCCTGTCGCCTGTTTAAGGAGGCGTATGAAGCCGCTGTCGATCCATAGCGAGGGTTCGCCGCCGGTGAGCACCACCCAGTCGGCCTTGTAGAGATTAACGGCGCGGATGATGTCGGTGTCGTTCATGAGCACCCCGTCGTTGTGGCGGGTGTCGCAGAAGGGGCATTGCAGGTTGCAGCCCGAAAAGCGGATGAACACCGAGGGATAGCCCGTGTGGTGTCCTTCTCCCTGGAGGGAGTAGAATATCTCATTTATCTTTTTCATCTCAATCCTCCTCGTAGGCCGCTACATTTCCTTCCGACTCCTGCACCTCGCAGCGGAAGCATTCGGGAATGGAATCCACAATCCAGCGCGCGATGTTCTCGGCCGTCGGGTTGAACGGCAGCACATCGTTGAGCACGGCATGGTCGAGCCTTTCGGCCACCATGCGCTTGATGACGGTGAAATCAACCACCATTCCCGACTCGTTGAGGTTTTTCGCCTTGCATTCCACGGTGATTATCCAGTTGTGGCCGTGCAGATTGGTGCATTTGCTCTCGTAGGGGAGGTCGAGCCTGTGGGCCGCCGATATCTCAAGTCTTTTCTTTACGTAGTACATTACCTGTTATTTTT
>JAUNFY010000068.1 GCA_030524805.1 Bacteroidales bacterium
CTTCGGGCAAATCTTCGGGCAAGACCTCGGGCAAATCATCCGGACGGCGACGCGCTGCTTCGCAGCCCAAGACCTCGGCCGAGGCTCGCAGGCTGCAGGAAGCCGCACAGCAGGACATCAGGCAGACCAAAGAGAAAATCCGCCTCAACGATCAGGAGATAAAGGAAAGCCTCGCCGACCTCAACCTCCTCTCGTCAGAAATCAAGACCGGGCGCGCCAAAGTGTCCGACCTCAACCGCAAGGTAACTTCCCTCCAGAATGAAATCGGCACCCTCGGCGAGAACATTGCCAGAAACGAGGCCGAACTCCAGCGCATGCGCGATGAGTATCTGAAGGCAGTGAAGAAAATGAGGCTCAACAGCAAGAACCAGTCGATGCTTGCCTTCATCTTCTCTTCCAAGGATTTCAACCAGGCCATGCGCCGCTTCCGCTACATGAGGCAGTTTTCAAAATGGAAGGAATCGAAAAGCGAGGAGATCAATGTCAAGATAGAGCAGCTCGGCGAGGAAAAAGACCGGCTTGCCAAAGCAAGGGAAGCCCACTCCGCATCGCTGTCGCAGCTCAGCGCCTCGCAGCGCGAGCTCGAATCGAAGCATCAGAAGCAGCAGCGCCTCGTCGAAGGACTCCGCCAGAACGGCACAGCCCTTCAGAATCATCTCAGCCAGAAGCAGAGCGAAGCCAACCGCCTGAAGGAAAGCATCGCGCAGCTCATAGCGCAGGAGCAGGCCAAGGCTGAGGCCGAACGCGCCGCCCGCGAGAAGGCGGAGCGCGAGGCTCGCGAGAGGGCTGCCCGCGAAAGGGCCGAGGCTGAGCGACTGGCGCGCGAGAAGGCCGAAGCCGAGCAGAAACTGAAAGAGGCCGCGTCGGCCGACGACAATAAGAATGCCGACGATAAGAAAAAAGCCGAGGCAGACCGCAAGAAAGCGGAAAAGGAGAAGAAAAAGGCCGAGGCAGACAGGAAAAAGGCTGAGAAAGAAAAAAAGAAGGCCGAACGCACCGCCCGCAAGAAGCGAAACAAGGATAAGAAACAGGATTCAGCAAGCCCCGCCGAAAGCAGTTCCTCTGCCGCCGGCAGTAAGTCTACTGCCAAAGCAGCGGCCGAGGCCTACGTGCCTTCCGGCAACTTCGCCGCCCTACGCGGCAAACTCCCCCGCCCGGTCGAGGGCAGCTGGAGAGTGACCAATCCTTTCGGACGCCACGCCATGCCGGAACTCCCCGACGTGGTCTACGACAACCCGGGCATCGACGCGGAAGTGGCGAAAGGCTCTTCGGTGAAGGCCGTCGCCGAGGGCAAGGTATCGGGCGTATATAAGGTGCAGGGCTATGGATCGGTGGTGATCGTAAACCATGGCGAATACTATACCGTCTACGGCAATCTCGCTTCAGTGGCGGTGGCCGTCGGCAATAAAGTGTCGGCCGGCAAAGCGGTGGGCACGGCAGCAGCCGATCCCGACGACGCCCGCCGCGGATCAGTGCACTTCGAGCTCTGGCACGGTCGGGAGAAGCAAAACCCGGAATCGTGGCTCCGCTGAGCACATATCATTCTGCATAAACATATCACACCGGCAGGTCGCGGCTTCAATCCGCGACCTGCCGCTTTTTATGCAGGAATAATGCAGAAAATAATCATTTGTTAAATTTTTATATTTTTTCTTCACTTTTTTTTGCAGTTTTTCAAATTTATTTATATCTTTGCAAATCGATATTCGTTTAGCAAATGGACATCGAAGCATTACAAACCCTTAGCAAAAGATTAACGCACTGAAAACAAAATAAATACGCCAATAACCCAAAAGATCAGACAAGACTATCGTCTTGCAACTGAGAAAAACAGGTAAAAGAAGAGAAAACAAACTTATATTCATTAATCACAAGAAAAAAACAGCTTATGAAGCAATTCTTGACCCTCTGCATGGCAACAGCCATGCTTGGCACAACATTAAATGTAGATGCCAAACTGTCGTATGAAAGGGCAATGCAGCTCAAGAGCGAAGGCAAAGTCGTTGCTCCGCGTTTCAAGACCCGCAGCAACAAAGCCATCAAGAACCTCTCGCAGGCTCCTGCATCTCGCTTCCACAAACTGATGGACGCAAAAGCAGTAAGCGAAGCCAAGAGACTTGCATCCGCCAAGGCTCCCGCCAAAGACGATCAGCTCTACGGCTACCTCGGCTACACAGTCAGCGACGAGCAGGTTCCCGGTCTTTTCCATTTCACTGAAAATGCACAGACTATGGTCTGGGCTGATGAATTTTTCGAAGAGTACATGGCCACCCCGTCGGGTCTCGGACTGTCCGACGGAGTACTCAAAGGATACTGCCTCGACACTTTCTGGGGAATGATTTTCGGTATCTACTACCTGGAATATGATTTCAACACAGGTGAAGTCCTCTCTTTCCAGGAGCAGAATATCGACGAAAGCATCAACTACATCCAGCAGCAGGTGCTCGACACTGACACTGAGACTATCTACGGCTACGGTGGCTATGATGGCGAATTCGCTTTCATAAAAGCTTCGACAGAAGACCCGTTCGACTACTCTTACGTAGCTCCGGCCTCCAATGCCTGCATGTCGATGTGCTACAATCCGCTTGACAAACAGATCTACGGTGTGACTACCAACTATGAGTTCGTGACAGTCGACAAGAACACAGGCGAAATGACAACTCTCATGCAGCTTGATGTCGAGGACGGCGCCACCTACATCACAGGTCTGACCTACAATCCCAAATCTGATCTCTTCTACTGGAACATCAACCGCAACGACGACACCTCAGCAATGGCCACCATCGACCTCAAGACAAAGACTCTTGACGTCTATGAAGAGCTTTACAACTGCGAGGAATACCTCAGCCTCATGACTACCGACGAGGTATTCAACCCCTACCAGCCCGGTCGTCCCGTTGCAGGTGCCGCTGACTTCTACAAAGACAACCACATCGGTTTCGCCACCTTCACTCTTCCCACAGAGATGGCCGACGGCACTCCGATCACTGCCGATAAGGTAAGCTACCGCACCTTCATCAATGGCGAGATCTACTACAACGGCTCCGCAGCTCCCGGCTCCGAGGTGAAAGTAAACTTCGCTGTTGACGGCGACGGAATGTACACTTTCGGCATGGCTGCCGTAATGTATGACGACAACAACCAGCCCCAACAGGGCAAGATGGCTACTATGAAGGTTTACGTAGGCAACGACGAACCCCTCGCTCCTACCAACGTGAAACTTTCTGCCGCTGAAGTTTCCTGGGATGCAGTGACAAGCGCTGAAGGCGTTCACGGCGGTTACGTCGACACCAAGACCATCACCTACAATGTATTCGTAAACGGCGAACCCGTTGCTACAGATCTCATCGCAACTTCCTGCGCTTCGAAGATTGACACCGACGCTGATCTCGAACCCTACACCGCTACCGTGGTTGCAGTTTGCAACGGCCACGAAAGCAAGGCAGGTTCTTCCAACAGCATCGTAGAAGGCGCTCCGCTCGCCCTGCCGGTTGAAATCGAACCGACTGAAGAACAGTATGCTATCAGCAGCATTTACGACGCAAACGAAGACGGCTCCACCTGGGGTCTCGCAGTTCTGCAGGATGAAAGCTATGCTCTCTACTCCGGCTGGAATTCAACCAACCTTATGGACGACTACTACTTCCTGCCCCCCGTTGTGCTCGACGATCCTTCCAAGTTCTATACTTTCTCCATGGAGATCAGACTCCGCGGCGCACAATATTCCAATGAATATGTTGAGGTTCTTCTCTGCAACGAACCCAGCGTCAACGGCATCACCAGCGTCATCATGGACGAGTTCTCACCCGAAGGCGAGAACTACGAATTGGCAAGCGAAGAATTCAAGATCCGTCAGCCGGGCACATATTACATCGCTCTCCACTGCACCTCCGAGCCCGACCAGTATGGCGTATACGTACGCAATCTGAGCGTAGCCGACAACAACATCACCCTCGAATCGCCTGCAAAGGTTGACGACTTAGACCTCGAGGAAACTGCCAAGGGTAAGCTCGAAGCTACCGCATCCTTCACTCTCCCGACCGAAACATTCGGTGGCGAGGCTCTCGACGCAAGCTCCGACCTTATCGCAAACCTCTCTTGCGGCGACAACACTGCATCAGTGAGCGGCAAACCCGGCGAGACTGTAAGCACAACCATCGCTACTGCTCAGGGCAACAATCAGGTATACGTGACTGTAAGCCTCGGCGACCTCAACAGCCCTGTTGCTGTATCAAGCGTCTACACAGGCGTGACAGTGCCTGCATCTCCCGTCATCACTTCTTCTGAAGTATCCGCCGACAACCTCTCGCTTACTTTCACTTGGGATCCTGTAACTAATCCTGAAGATGAAGCAAACGGCTATGTCGATCCTTCCGATATCGTATACGACATCTATAGGGTTGAAGCCTCTATCTTCGGAAGCATGTGGGTAGCTTACGACGAAGGTATCACCGACACTTCCTACACTTACTATGAGGATGCCGAACAAACCTTCGTTCAGCTCGGCGTGGTAGCCCGCAACGCAGCAGGCGACAATGGCTATGTGACTTCCACTACAGGCGTTGTTGGTCCGGTTGTTGCCCTCCCGATCATCGAAGACTTCGACGCAGGTGGTTTCAACACCCAGCCTTGGGTTATCTACGATGAGACTCCCGCAGATTCTGAATCTCCAGAGGCAGGTCTCTACTACAGCAGCGCATTCGGCGACTACAGCAGCGAGACAGTTTGCCTTGCAGTCCTCGGAAGCAACGGTTCGAAGGGTATGCTCGGTACTCCGAAGTTCTCGACAAAGGGTTGCGACGCCGTGACAGCTACATTTGAAGTAAACGGTGACTTCGAAATCCCGACAGTGAAGATTCTTGCCCAGGTTGGCAGCGGCGAAATCACTGAAATCGCTGAAATCGCACAGCCCGCAGCAGGCTTCCACAACGTAAGCGTTGAAGTACCCGCCGAATTCCTCGGTCAGGACGTGGTTGGTCTCTTCATCGGCTATGAATTCGAAGCTGAAAGCCAGGTTCTCGTAATCGAATCGCTCTCTATCGAGAAGGGCACAGGCGTTGCCTCCATCGCTGCCAAGAACGTGAAGATCGCCGGCGGTAAGGGCGCGATCAACGTCACCGGCCTCAACGGCGAGAACGTAATTGTAGCCGACCTCAACGGCCGCGTGGTTGCCAAGTCTGCAAAGGCTGTCAAGGAAGTTTCCTTCCAGCTCGAACAGGGTGTATACGTGGTTGAAGCAGGCGACAAGAAAGCTAAGGTCGTAGTGAAGTAATCACTGCTTGCATCAAGCAAATCCGATACTCCGGAGGGGTGCCCGAATCGGGCGCCCCTCCTTTCTTTTCAGACATGTCTGAACTTTCCGGCTATGTCAAAGATGCTTGAACTTTTCAGCCTCCCCTTGCCGGCACTTGCCGATTTGGCGTTTTTTTTATAAATTTGCATCATGGAATACGACCTGAAATATATGCGGCGAGCCCTGCAGCTCGCGCGCCTCGGCGAGGGACTCGTCTCGCCAAATCCGATGGTGGGCGCCGTGGTGGTGGCTGCCGACGGACGCATCATCGGCGAAGGCTACCATCACCGCTACGGCGGACCGCACGCTGAGGTGTGCGCCATCGGCTCGGTCAGCGACGCCGACCGCCGGCTCCTGCCCGAAGCCACCATCTACGTCACCCTCGAACCCTGCTCCCACTACGGCAAGACTCCCCCCTGCTCACGCCTCATCATCGAAAGCGGCCTGCGCCGCGTGGTGGTAGGCAGCGCCGACCCCTTCCCGGAGGTAAGCGGCCGCGGCATCAGGATGCTGCGCGAGGCCGGAGTGGAAGTGGTCGAAGACGTGATGCGCCGCGAATGCGACGAGCTCAACGTGCGTTTCCTGACAGCCCACAGGCTCCGCCGACCCTGGATACAGCTGAAATGGGCGCAGAGCGCCGACGGCTTCATGGCCGGTATCGGCGCCGACGGCAACCCCTTTCCCGTGAAGTTCTCCACCCCCGTCTCTTCGGTGTGGATGCACCGCCGGCGCTCCATGGTGGATGCCATCATGGTGGGCAGCCGCACTCTGGCTATCGACCGCCCGCGTCTCGACTGCCGTCTATGGCCCGGCAAGCCGCCGCGCCGCGTCGAGCCTCGCCGCGACCTCGCGGAGCAGATGAGCGAGCTTTACTCCGAGGGCGTCACCTCGCTGATGGTAGAGGGAGGCCCCACGCTGCTGCAGAGCTTCATCGACCTCGGCCTTTACGACGACCTCCGCATCGAGGTCGCCGGCATCACGCTCGGCTCCGGACTGCCCGCGCCCACCCTGCCCGACGACGCCCGCTGACGCCCTCCCGAGGCCTCTACCCTGCCCCCGGCGCCCCCGGGGCATAAGAATTAAAGTTTGTTAAAATCTATGGTTTTGACGTTATTGATTGAAAAAAGTTGCCCCTTTTTATCGGTTTATTGGGCAATTAATGTTAAATTTGCAGTTTGAAACACCACGCATACGCGTTAAAAACATACTTTTGTGAAATTAAAAACGTCATTTATAAGAAGTTTAACCCTGTCGGTATGCCTTTCGGCACTTGCAGGCGGGCTCTTTTCATGCAATAAGAAGACAGAATCCTCCACTGAGGAAACCTACATGCCGTCGTCGACAGCTGCCGTGACCGCTTTTTCAGTCAAAGCCAAAGACACCAAGCTCAAGATCGACTCCGTGTTCTTCTCAATCGACCTCAACCGGGGCGTCATCTTCAACGCCGACTCACTGCCGGTAGGCACCGATGTCAGCAAACTCGTGCCCGTGATCACTTACACCTCCTCGGCATCGGCCGTGAAACTTACCGTCAACACCAACGGCAAGGAAGAGGAAAAGGACTACAAGTCCAGCCCCAACGACTCGATCGACTTCTCCAATCCGGTGAAACTTACCATCACGGCTGAAGACAACACCACGGTGCGCTCCTACAACATCAAGGTGAACGTGCACACCATGCAGCCCGACTCGCTGACATGGGACCGCCTGGCCGTCACCCCCCTCCCCTCCGCGCTCGGTAGCCCCCGCAGGCAGAAGACCGTGCAGTTTGCAGGCACCACTTATTCGCTCATCGAGGAAAGCAACGGCGCGTATTCGCTCGCCGTGGCCCGCGACATACTTACCGCCGACTGGGAGGTGCGCACCCCCGACCTCGGCTTCCAGCCCGACGTCCGCACCCTCAACGCCACTCCCACGCATCTCTGCCTCCTCGACATCTCGGGAGTGCTCCACACTTCGGCCGACGGCCTCACCTGGACCAACACCGGCCTGGTATGGACCAACATCATAGGCGCCTACGGCGACACCCTGCTCGGGCTCCGCAACAATGCCGGTACCCTCGTGCACACCTGCTGGCCCGCCGACGCCGGATATGCCGAGACTGCGGTGAAGGCCGACTTCCCCGTGGCCGGCTACAGCGACTTCGTGCAGTTCAGCAACCGCTGGACCACGCTCCCCATCGGCTTCATGACAGGCGGACGCCTCGCCGACGGCTCACTGACAGAAAAGACATGGGGCTTCGACGGCGACCACTGGGAAGTGCTCTCGCAGAATATGGTGCCCCACATCGACGGCGCAGCCATCGTGCCCTACTACGTATACCGCAAGACGTCTTCCTCGCTGGTGCAGACCGAGTTTGCAGTGTGGATGCTCATCGGCGGCCTCCTCGAAGACGGCACCTGCAACAAGACCATCTACGTGTCGTACGACAACGGAGTGAACTGGTATGCCGCCGACACTCAGATGCAACTTCCCGACTATTTCCCCGGCCTTTACGACCTCGACGCCCTCATGATAGAATGGCCCAAACAGGCCTCGCTCGAAGGCAACTGGACCACCAAGGCACCGCGCGCCCTCGCCCCGATGGCCCGCATCAAGTATGAGGTCGACAACTATGAGGTATATTGGGATTGCCCCTACATATATGTATTCGGCGGCCACACCGCTGGCGGCGCGCTCAACAACCAGATCTGGCGCGGCGTGCTCAACCGTCTCTCCTTCATACCGCAGTTCTGATGCAGAAAAGAAAGATCACCATTGTCTTGCTGCTCTTCGCAGTGCTCGGGCCCGCATGCTTCAGGATGCAGGCTCAGGAAGACTACCGGTTTGACGCCGGCGGTGGTCTTGGCATGACCGGATATCTCGGCGATGCCAACATGTCAAACCTCTGGTCCAACCCCGGCTTCGACGCCATGCTCCTCTTCCGCTATCTGCGGAGCCCACGCATCGCTTTCAAGACCGGACTCTACATCGGCTCGCTCTCCGGCAACACCGCCGACATGACCGACGTGCTCCCCGACCAGGCCCAGTTCAAATTCTCAACCACATTCTATGAGCTGAGCGAGATGTTTGAATTCAACTTCCTCAACTACGGAATCGGCGAGAAATACCGCAACCTGAAGCGCTTCTCGCCCTACATCACCGCCGGCCTCGGAGTCACGATGTGGACTTCCGACGGCTATCTCGGCGCCGCATTCACCATCCCCCTCGGTGTGGGTGCGAAATTCAAGATCAACCGACGGCTTAACCTCGGGTTGGAATTTCTCATGAAGAAGACGTTTTCCGACCGCCTCGACGGCGAGAACCTTTCCGACCCTCACCTCATAAAATCGGGGTTTGCAAAAAACACCGACTGGTATTCCACCCTTTCACTGACGCTGAGTTACGAATTTTCAAAACGATGCGCCACCTGCAACTATAAAGAATAAAACCCTCCGCAATGGAAAAACTTGATGACATACTCGCCAGATTAGACATGACGCGCATCCCGCGCCACGTAGCCATGATCATGGACGGCAACGGCCGTTGGGCCAAATCGCGAAGCAAGGTGCGTAGCGACGGCCACTACGAGGGAATCACGAGCGTGCACAACGTAACCGCTCTCTCTTCCGACCTCGGAATGGACTATCTGACTCTCTACGCTTTCAGCACCGAGAACTGGAACCGCCCGCAAGACGAGGTGGACACGCTGATGACCATCATCGGATGGGCCATAGCGCGCGAACTCGACGAACTCCTGCGCAACAACGTGCGCATCAACCTGCTCGGCGACATCGACAGGGTGCCAGACGGACCGCGTCAGGAACTCTTCGACGCACGCGACAGGACAGCCCACTGCACCGGCCTCCAGCTCAACATCTGCATCAGCTACTCATCAAGGTGGGAAATCACTGAAGCCGCACGCCGCCTCGCACGCGAGGCCAAGGATGGCATCATCGACCCGGAAAGCATTGACGAGACCCTCTTCAGCTCTCATCTCGCCACTGCCGGCATGCCCGACCCCGACCTGCTCATACGCACCGGCGGCGAGCAGCGCATCAGCAACTATCTGCTCTGGCAGATTGCCTACAGCGAACTTTACTTCACCCCCACCCTCTGGCCCGATTTCGGCAAGGAGGAGTATGCCCTCGCCCTGATCGACTTCCAGCAGCGTGAACGCCGTTTCGGCAAGACGTCCGAACAGGTGGCCGGCAGCATTTGAACGTAACGACATAAATCTCAGACAACAATACAATGACCTTGTTCAGAAAATTACTGATCTCCCTGGCCGTGGCCGCTCTCGCCCTGCCTGCTTCCCGGGCTCTGGCGCAGACTGCCGCCAACGATACTATATATGCTCCCGACATCATATACTCTCCCATCCCGAAAGTGTATGAGATAGCCGGTATTAAGGTGACCGGTGTCCCCAACACGGAAGACTACGTGATCATCGGATACTCCGGACTCTCGGTGGGCGAACGCATCGAGATTCCCGGCAACGCCATCACCACTGCCGTGAAACGCTTCTACAAGCAGGGCCTTTACTCGCAGGTGGAGATCAATCTCGAGAAAACAGTCGGCGACAAGGCATGGCTCGAGATCGCGCTCAAGGAGCAGCCCCGAATGTCGGAAATACGTTTCACCGGAGTGAAGGGCGGCGAGAAAAAAGACCTCCTCGAACGCCTCGGCGTGGAGAAAGGTCAGCAGCTGACGCCCAACATCGTGCAGCGAATCCGACAGGTGGTGCAGAAATACTATGAGGGCAAAGGCTTCAAGAACGTCATCGTGACATCCACACAGCAGCCCGACCTCTCGCAGGAAAACTACGACTTCCTCACTGTCAACGTCGACCGCCAGAACAAGGTGAAGGTGCACAAGATCTACATCACGGGCAACGAGGTGCTGAGCGACCGCAAGTTCAAAAACGCGATGAAGAAGACCAACGAGAACCACGACATTCTCAACCTCTTCAAGCAGAAGAAGTTTATCGACACCGACTATGCCGACGACAAGATCCGCATCATCGACAAATACAACGAGCTCGGTTATCGCGACGCCACTATCGTGAGCGACTCTATAGCAAAATACGACGACAAGGAAATCGACATCTACATCACTGTGGATGAAGGCAATAAATACTATATCAAAGACATCAACTGGGTAGGCAACACGGTATACCCCACCGAATACCTCAACCAGCTCCTCGGCATGTATCCGGGCGACGTCTACAACCAGAAGCGCCTCAACAAGCGCACCACGGAAGACGACGACGCCGTAGCCAACCTTTACCTCGACAACGGCTATCTCTTCTTCCAGCTCGTGCCTATAGAGCAGAACATCTCGGGCGACAGCATATCGCTGCAGATGCGCATCATGGAAGGACAGCCGGCCAAGATCAACAAGGTTGTGATCAACGGCAACGACCAGCTCTACGAGAAAGTGATACGCCGCGAGCTCATGGTGAAGCCCGGCGACCTCTTCTCGAAACGCGAGCTCATGAACTCGGCGCGCGAGATAGCCGCATCCGGTCATTTCGACCCGGAGACAATGGGCATCAACCCGCAGCCTAACGATGCCGACGGCACCGTCGACATCATCTTCGACCTCGAGCAGAAAGCCAACGACAAGGTGCAGCTCTCGCTCGGCTGGGGACAGACCGGCGTCACCGGCCAGGTGGCCCTCTCCTTCTCCAACTTCTCGATCAAGAACCTCTTCAACCCGTCGACCTATCGCGGCATAATCCCCCGCGGCGACGGACAGACGTTCTCCATCTCGGCACAGACCAACGCGAAGTATTACCAGAGCTACAACATCAGCTTCTTCGACCCCTGGCTCGGTGGCAAACGCCCCAACTCCTTCTCCTTCTCGCTCGACTACAGCCGCTCGACCGGCGTCAACAGCCGTTTCTACACCAACAACTACTACAACTCCTACAGCAACTACTATAACTACTACGGTTACGGCAGCTACGGCACAAACTACAGCCAGTATGCCTACCAGAACGCCTACGACCCCAACAAGGTGCTTCAGCTGGCAGGCGTCAGCGCGGCCTACGGCACACGTCTGACTTGGCCCGACGACCGTTTCCAGTTCCAGGTGTCGCTCGCCTACCGCTGGTATTACCTCAAGAACTGGGAATACCTCCGCTTCATGCAGACCGGTTCGGCCAACTCCATCGTGCTCGGCCTCACTCTCAGCCGCACCACCGTAGACAACCCCATCTATCCCCGCCGCGGCTCAAGCTTCGCCCTCTCGCTGCAGATGACTCCCCCCTGGACCAAGATGCGCAAGGGCCACGACTGGAAGGAACTCGCCTACAAGGCCGACCGCCTCTACGACGCCAAGTCGCAGGCTGAGCTCTACAAATGGATCGAATACTGGAAACTCAAGTTCCAGAGCAAGACATTCACACCGCTCACCGACCCCGACGGCAACTGGACACTCGTGCTCATGACCCGCGCCGACTTCGCCCTGCTCGGCAGCTACAACAAATACGTGAAGTCGCCCTTCGAGACTTTCTACTTCGGCGGCGACGGCATGACAGGCAACTACACCTACGCCACCGAGACCATCGGCATGCGTGGCTACGAAAACGGTCAGTTCACTCCCTACAACTACGAGGCTTACGCCTACGCAAAGTATACGTTTGAGCTCCGCTTCCCCTTCATGCTCCAGCCCAACACCACTATCTTCGCCCTCGCGTTTGCCGAAGCCGGCAACGCCTGGACAGATATCAGCAAGTTCGCCCCCTTCAACCTGAAGCGTTCCGCCGGTGTCGGTATCCGCCTCTATCTCTCCATGCTCGGCTTCCTCGGCATCGACTGGGGTTATGGTTTCGACAAGGTGTGGGGACGTCGCGGCGGCGGCAACCTCCACTTCGTGCTCGGTCAGGAATTCTGATCGGGCATCCGCCCCGGGCCGGAGATGTGCCGGCTTAAACTTTTACGCCGGTATTTTGTCTTAAAGGTAGTGAAACCCCTTAAAAATCTTACTGTATGAAAAAATTGATATTCACGCTTGCCTTCGTGGCAATGACCATAGCAGGAGCCTACGCTCAGAAATTCGCACTCGTCGACATGGACTATATCCTCCGCAACGTGCCCAGCTACGAGATGGCCAACGAACAGCTCAACCAGGTGTCGCAGCGTTGGGAGCGCGAGGTCACCGAGCTTTCCAAGGAGGCCGAGACCATGTATAAGAACTATCAGTCGGAGATGGTGTTCCTCACCGACGACCAGAAGAAAGCCCGCGAGGAAGAAATCGTGGCGAAGGAAAAGGAAGTGACCGACCTCCGCTATAAATACTTCGGCCCCGAGGGTGAACTCTTCAAGAAGCGCCAGAGCCTCATGAAGCCTATCCAGGAAGACGTCTACAACGCCGTCAAGGCCGTGAGCGAGGAAAAAGGCTATCAGGTCATCTTCGACCGCGCATCCTCGCAGAGCATCGTCTTCGCCTCCCCGAAGATCGACGTCAGCAACGACGTGCTCGCCAAACTCGGCTACTCCAAGTAACCGCAGGCCTCCTCGGGCATCCCCCCCTCCCTCCCATGAGCCCTCATGAATAAACATGAATCCCCATGATTTCTCATGAATCCTCATGAATGCACATGGCTCCCCATGATTACTCATGAGTACACATGGATAAACATGAATCCTCATGCCCCCTCATGCCTCCCCAAGCAAGCCACACCAAAAGCAAAAAAATAATAACAATAAAAACATAAACAACACAACAAAAGAAAATGATCAAGAAAGTTTTATTGGCCATCGCGCTCATCTGCCCGATGCTTCTTTCCGCCCAGACTATGAAGATTGGTCTCGTGGATTTCAACACCATTGTGCAAGCCATGCCTGAGACCACTACTGCCCAGAATCAGCTTAAGGAAGTCAGCGACAAGTATGAAGCCGAATTCAAGAAACTCAATGAGGAGATGAACCGTCTCATCACTGAATATCAGAACATGGCAGAGACAGAGCTCCCCGCCATCAAGGAACGCAAGACCCGCGAGCTCAGCGACTACCAGCAGAAGATCCAGCAGTTCGAACAGACTGCAATGCTGGATCTCCAGAATACTCAGAAGGACCTCATGGGTCCCATCCAGCAGAAAGTGATCCAGGCCGTTGAAAGCGTGGGTCGCGAAGGTGGCTACTCCCTCATCCAGATGTATGAGCCCTCGCTCACCCTCTATTATGCCGCTCCTGTCGAAGATATCACTCCCATCGTGAAGTCGAAACTCGGCGTGCAGTAATTCCAACCATCCGAACGATTTCATGTGTTGACACCCGACAACATGACTGAAAAACAACACACATTAATGGCGGAGGCACCTGCTTCCGCCATTTCATTAGGCCCCATCGGAGTGTTCGATTCCGGATATGGCGGCCTCACCATCCTGCGCGAGCTCCGCAAGAGCCTGCCGCAATATTCCTATCTTTATCTCGGCGACAACGCCCGCGCTCCCTACGGCTCGAGGAGTTTCGAGGTCGTATACCGCTACACTCTTGAGGCCGTGCGCGAACTTTTCGCGAGAGGATGTCCGCTCGTAATCCTCGCCTGCAACACTGCCTCCGCCAAAGCCCTGCGCAGCATCCAGCAGCTCGACCTCCCCGGCATCGATGCCTCGCGGAGGGTGCTGGGAGTGATACGCCCTACTGTCGAGATTCTCGGCCATGTCTCTTCTTCCGGCCATGTCGGAGTACTCGCCACTCCGGGCACCGTGGCAAGCCATTCCTACATGATCGAGACCGTGAAACTTTTCCCAGGCATGACCGTCACCGAGCAGGATTGCCCCCTGTGGGCCGCCATAGTGGAAAGTTCTGAAGCCGACAGCGACGGCGCCGACTATTTCGTGAAGAAACGCGTAGACGCAATCATGGCGCGCGATCCGCAGATCGACACCCTCGTGCTCGGATGCACCCATTATCCGCTGCTTATCGACAAAATCAGGAAATACGCACCCGAAGGCACCCGCATTCTCGAACAGGGACACCTCGTGGCGGAGTCGCTCAAATACTATCTGCAGCGCCACCCCGAGATGGACTGCCGCCTGAGCAAGAACGGCTCCGTCAGCTACCTCACCAGCGAGAACCCGGAAAAATTCGACTCGCTCGCCTCCCTCTTCACCAACGAGCCCGTCCATTCCCACCATTGCCCACTCGATTAGCGCCTAAGCCCCATAGTTAGCGCCGTGTCAAAGCCCGCTTCCCACCTATCGTCATAGATATTTTGTCCTGTGCTCCGCCAGAATGGCGGAGGTGCACTCCAACTTTAATTCCCGATGAAAGAAAAATTGAAAATTCTGTCAAAGCACCTCGCCGCCCATCCCGACGATGAGGATGCCCTCATAGAGCGCGGACGCCTCTATTGGTCGCTAAACCGCCGCAGCGAGGCCATCAACGACTATCTCGCCGCCCGCCGCCTCAATCCCGAAGGCAAGGCCGACCAGCTTCTTAAAGCCACCTACGAAATCCTCGACTTCTACAACAAGGACCTCTACAATCCCTGAGCCATGTAAACCATGGGCCAGGCAATCCTTGCCCCTCGCAATCCCTGAACTCAAATAATCTTCAAGTTCTGAAATCCCGGGGATTTTCCTCCTCTCTCCGTCCTTGACTCTCAAATTCGTCCTTGACTCCTCTATCATATATCCCACGGCATCATCATCTGCCGGCGCGCTTCCTGCACCTTGCGGGGAGTCACATAGCCGCGCTCCGGATAGAGCATGATGCGGCTCTCGCGCACCCAGCCCCGGTCGCGGTTGCGGATAGTGATCACCGCCAGACCGCGGCGTCCTCTGGCCCTCATGCGGAGGTCGCCTATCAGGTCGGTCATGTCCGCGACGCTGCGTGTTTCATATTCCATGCGCTCGCCAACGCCGATTGTGGCGCGCACACACATCCTGTCGCCATAGCTCATCAGAAAATCGCGGCGTCCTACCGCTACCCTCTCCACTCTGCGCGACGTATAAATCGGCGTGTTTCCTACCAAATAATTCTGACTGTTCATAACCGGATAATTTTGCGTTCCCCTCGGCCTTACGCCCTCAGGGATCTATTGACACTGCAAAATTAATCCGACCGACTGCCTACTCCTTGCAGTCAAACCTAAAAAAACGTTAAATTCCCCAAAGCCACCCCCGAATCCCCATAATCTCCCACGATTCCACATGAATCCCCATGATTAAACATGATTTCCCATGA
>JAUNFY010000069.1 GCA_030524805.1 Bacteroidales bacterium
ATTCGGTCAGGTTACTCTCTGACCGTGCGTCAGGCCTTCAACAGTTCGTCGAGAGCCGCAGCGGTGTTTTTCTCGATGCGGTCGGCGAGATTGTCGGTAGTGCCTTTCTCGAAAGTCTTTCCGGTGATTTTCTCATACAGCTCGATGTAGCGGTCGGAAACTTCCTTGCAGTAGGCATCAGTCATCTCAGGTACAGTCTGTCCTTCCTTGCCCATGAAGCCATTGGAGATGAGCCACTGGCGCACAAACTCCTTACTGAGCTGCTTCTGGGGAAGATTCTGGTCGAGCAGTTCCTGATATGTGTCGGCATAGAAATATCGGCTCGAGTCGGCAGTGTGGATCTCATCGATGAGGATAACCTTTCCGTCGAGGATACCAAACTCATACTTTGTGTCGACGAGTATGAGGCCTTGCGCAGCCGCCATCTCAGTGCCTCTCTCGAAGAGAGCGAGGGCATATTTCTCCACCTGCTCCAGCACGTCCTTATCCACTATGCCCTGGGCTATGATCTCGTCGTGAGAGATATTCAGGTCGTGGCCTTCATCCGCCTTGGTGGTCGGAGTGAGGATAGGATGCGGAAGACGCTGGTTTTCCTTAAGTCCTTCGGGAAGCTTCACGCCACAAATCTCGCGTGCTCCGGCTTCATAATCGCGCCAAGCGCTGCCGGCGATATAGCCGCGCACGATCATCTCTATCTTGAGAGGCTGGCATTTCATGCCGATAGTCACCATCGGGTCGGCCACTTTCACGAGCCAGTTGGGCACGATGTCGCGAGTGGCGTCGAGGAAATGCGCGGCAATCTGGTTGAGCACCTGTCCCTTGAAGGGGATTCCCTTGGGGAGGATTACGTCGAATGCCGAGATGCGGTCGGTGGCGATCATGACGAGATATTTGTCGTCGATGTCATATACGTCACGAACTTTGCCGTGATATACCGACTTCTGACCCTTGAAATTGAAATCGGTGTTGGTCAATGCTTTCATATTATATTGTTTAAATAAGTTTAATCAACTTTTGAGTCTTGATTATCATTCTGTTCCTTTCTCATGGAAAACTCACATCCGCAATAGGTCTGGTTGTAGAAATCCATTTCCTTGATGATTTCCGAACGTCGCTGCTGCAAGCCGCCCTTTCTCCAGTTGCGGGCCCAGAACTCCACATCCGGGAAAGCGCCGCACGCCTCCTCACCGGCCTGATCGATCTGATTGAGGCTTTTCCATCGGCTTGAGGCAAGAGTCGTGGCCACCGTGTCGAAACCATGCCCATGGGCATACTCTGCGGCGCGCCTCAACCTCATCCTGAAGCATTCAAGGCACCTTTTGCCTCGCTCAGGTTCATTCTCCATCCCTTCCACGCAACCCCTCCAGGCATCATGGTCGTAGCCGTCGTCGATGAGCTCAAGGCCAAGACTTTCGGCATAGCGGCGGCATTCCTCTTTCCGCTTCGTGTATTCCTCAAGCGGATAAATGTTGGGATTGCAATAGAATATGGCCGGCTTGACATCATTCTGCATCATCCATTCGATGATGGCCGACGAGCATGGAGCGCAGCAGGTATGCAGCAGGACCTTCATGACATCATCACATTGCGAAAGCGTTGAAACCGCCGTCGACGACAGCCACCGTACCTGTCACGAATGAAGAAGCATCCGAAATGAGATACTGGATGGTGCCGCAAAGTTCCTCGGGATTACCGAAACGCTTGAACGGAGTCTGACGTATCACGTCTGCACCCCTTTCGGTGAGCGAGCCATCGGGATTGGTGAGCAACGCACGGTTCTGATTAGTGAGGAAGAAACCGGGGGCAATGGCATTCACCCTGATGGAGGGGGAGAATTTCGTTGCCACTTCATTGGCGAGGAAAGCAGTGAAGTTACTTATGCCGGCCTTTGCCGCTGCATAACCGCACACTCTTGTCATCGGCCTGAAGGCTGCCATTGAAGAAAAATTGACGATAGTGCCCTTGCCTGCCTCCACCATCGGCTTCAGGAATACCTGGGTGGGAATCACCGTGCCGGTGAGGTTGAGATTGAGCACGCGCTCGAATTCCTGTATCTTGAGGTCGAAGAAAGTGCCATCGGGAGAGATGGTAGCGCCGGGCATATTTCCGCCGGCAGCATTCAGGAGAGCATCGACCTTACCATATTTCTCAAGTATTTCCCGGCAGTTTTCCTCCACTTTTTCGGCATTCATCACGTCGGTGGTGAGGAAAATGGCATCTCCACCTTTATCCGTGATTTCTTTCACCAGTTTATCGCCTTCATCTTTGCGACGTCCCATCAAGACCACTTTCGCGCCTTGCATCGCAAGATATTCCCCTATGCATGCACCGAGCACTCCGGTGCCACCGGTGATGACCACCACCTTACCGTCTACAGAAAAAAGTTCGTTCATTTCGTTTGATTTGGGTATAGATAAAGAAGTTTTAGACAACTTCATGGAATGTATATGCAAAGTTAATCAATTTTTTCATGGAGTGCAAAAAATTTTTTATACCTTTGTATTTTAAGACCCCATCTCATAAATTTCAGTTCCCCCGGGGTCGCCGGTTTGGAGTGATTTTTTGTCTTTTGGTGAAGGAGCATACCGGGGTATGTGACTGAGCCAAAAGGCAAAAAGCACCCAAGCCGGCGAGTCGGAAAGCAACTTTCTTCATGAGACAAGGGATTGATTTATATTTAGTTAATATTAATGATGTTTAATCTCATCTACATAGAATATATCTGTATTATGTTAAATGCCTTAACATAAGTTACCTCTTTCCGGTTTTTGACGGCGCTTTCCGCATGTCTCGTCAGTCACGATGCCCGCATCGCTCCTTCCTCAACATGCGCAAATCGCTCGTCCATAACCGCCCCGGGGGTTCTGAAATTTTATGAGATGGGGTCTAAAACGCAAAAGAAGTTTTCTGCAGGAATGAACGAAAGAATTTATATATTCGACACCACTTTGCGTGATGGAGAACAAGTGCCTGGCTGCCAACTGAATCAGAAAGAAAAGGTAGAGATAGCCAAGCGCCTTGAGGAAATGGGCGTCGACATAATCGAGGCCGGTTTTCCGGTGTCGAGTCCGGGCGATTTCTCATCAGTGATGGAAATATCCAAAGCCGTGACATGGCCAACCGTGTGCGCGCTCACCCGCGCCGTGGAGACCGACATCAAGATAGCCGCCGAAGCAATCAGATATGCCAAGCGGCCGCGCATACACACCGGCATCGGGACATCGCCCTATCACATCAGATATAAATTCAAATCCACACCTGAGGAAATTCTGGAGCGTGCCGTAAGATGCGTCAGATATGCCAAGTCGTTTGTAGAAGACGTTCAATTCTATGCTGAAGACGCAGGGCGCACCGACAACGAATATCTTGCCAGGGTGATCGAAGCCGCCATCAAGGCGGGGGCTACCGTGGTAGACATTCCCGACACCACCGGCTACTGTCTGCCTACGGAATATGCTGCCAAGATACGCTATCTGATGGAGAATGTGAAAGGCATCGACAAGGTCGTGGTGGCCACACATTGCCACAACGACCTCGGCATGGCCACGGCCAACACCATGGCTGCGCTGAGTGCGGGAGCACGTCAGGCTGAAGTGACCGTAAACGGCATAGGGGAACGCGCCGGCAACACTGCGCTTGAAGAAGTGGTGATGACCTGCAGGTCGCATCCGGAACTGGGATTCACCACCAACATAAACACCCAGAAGATAGCCGGAATCAGCAGGATGGTGTCGACCCTGATGAACATGCCGGTGCAACCCAACAAAGCGATAGTGGGCCGCAATGCGTTCGCCCACTCATCGGGCATACATCAGGACGGGGTGCTGAAAAACCGTGAGAGCTACGAGATAATAGATCCGCAGGATGTGGGCATAGACGACAACACTTTCGTACTCACAGCAAGAAGCGGACGGGCTGCACTCAAGCACAGGCTCGAATCGCTCGGAGTGCACATGGAAAAGGAGGCACTCGACAAATGCTACGAACTCTTTCTCAAACTCGCCGACATCAAGCGCGAACTTACGGATGAAGACATACTCATGCTTGCCGGAAAGCACCGAATGGCACACAACAGAATCAAACTCGACTACCTTCAGGTGTCGAGCGGCGTGGGCGTGAGGCCGGTAGCAAGCGTAGGGCTTGACATCGCCGGGGAGAAATTCGAGGCATGCGCCACAGCCAACGGTCCGGTAGATGCGGCAATAGCAGCCATCAAGAAGATAATAAGCCGGAAAATCAATGTGAGGGAACTCCTTATCCAGGCTTTCGACAAAGGCATAAGCGACGTCGGCAAAGTTCACATCACTGTGGACTGCGACGGCACTAACTACAACGGATTCTCAGCCAACAGCGACATCATAGCGGCATCGGCCGAAGCCTTCCTCGATGCCATCAACAAGGCATGAGGAGACTCAACCGCCGTCACTTTTTCATTTTGTTGCGTAATCTTACAAGAAGCACCATATAGATAATCAGCAGAACGGCCAGAACCGATGATATCACCATGAGGGTCAACTCCAACGAAGTATGTCGGCCTGAACGGTGTTTCACTTTCTGGCTCTGCATGAGTGGAGCATTTGCGACGCTGTTGCGCAGCATCGCCTCCCGCCTGCTTGTCACCACTCTCATGCTGTCGATCAGGTTTTCATTCTTCACCAAATCCTCCATCGCAGTTACGTATGTGCGTTCATCGCCTATGGCCTTCGCGGCCTTCATGAGCATATCGCAAAGTTTAAGGCGCTGATATACTGAAAGCTTATTATCAAGAGCCTTCTGAATGTAGGGTATGGCTTCCTGATACATGCCCTTGGCATACAGATAATAGGATTCAGCACGGCAATCCTTCTCCGCCGCCTTCTTTACATCCGGATCATTAAGCACGAGGACCTTCACGCTGTCATGGTATTGCTCCAGTTCTTCCGGAGTGAGGACCTTGAAATTGCTGAGCATGCGTCGGTAGCAAATAAATTTATTGGTGTCGTAGTTGCGGTATTTGCGCCTCTGCTTGGCATACATCTGCTGCAGCATCCCTATGACCTCGAGGAGTTTCTTGTCGTAATTCACCGAACGGCGCTGATCGCCGTTGAGGCGGGAATGAAATATGGCACTGGTGGTATAAAACTGATTTTTCAGCGGATAATCACTTTCCGGAAGTTTATTGATCAGTTCTTCATAGTTATCGAGAGTCTCGACAAGCAGCGATCCCTCGGCTTCCACCCCGATATAGTGCACAATCTGATAAAGCAGCGCTATCTTGTCGTAAACATTGTTGCCCTGCAGGTCATGGGAATTGACGATGCTGTCGATAAGCATGAGGGCAAGATCATTGTCGTGCGGATCAACCGCTTTCCGGCTTATCTTCTGATTCAATATGAATGTCTTTGTAGCGTTGCGGGCATCATTGTTAGGGATTTTCGACGCCATCGCGAGAAGTTGCTCCACAACGGAGTCGCTCTGAGCATAAAAGACGCCGAGATTGCGAAGGATATCGATCTGGGCGCTTATGTCGTCGGCGCGTCCGGCAGTCTCATAAATCTGCCAGGCATATTTCATCTTGTCGGCCCTATCGGAAAGGTCATAGATATTATACAGGGCTGCAAGGCTGTCGCGTGCGGTAGTGAGGATGCGCAGGCGCTTGATGTAGGCATCCTTCATGGCATCCTTCATCATTCCATTCGATGCGGAGAGTTGAAATCCGCACGATAGCGTCAGCAAGAATGCCAGCAGTGTCTTTACAAGTTTGCTTCCCATTATCTTATCGTTCAGCTCTCATAGGGTTGTTGAGAAAATCTTCGTAAGCCAGGCGTATTCCGTCGCTGAGTTCGGTCCTGTAGCTCCAGCCAAGCTCAGTGGCCTTGCTGACGTCGAGCAGTTTGCGCGGAGTTCCGTTGGGGCGGGTGGTATCCCAGTTGATCTTACCCTCGAACCCGACGATAGAGGCCACGAGTTCGGTGAGCTGCTTTATGGTCAGTTCCTTGCCGGTTCCGGCATTCACTGTCTCATTGCCCGAATAATTGTTCATCAGGAATACGCACAGATTAGCAAGATCGTCGACATAAAGGAACTCGCGGAGCGGACTTCCGTCACCCCAGCATGTCACCTCTGCCAGGCCCTGCTCCTTGGCCTCATGAAACCTGCGGATCAATGCCGGAAGCACGTGGGAATGTTCGGGATGATAATTATCGTTGGGTCCGTAGAGATTGGTGGGCATTACGGAGATGTAGTCGGTGCCATACTGACGGTTGAGGAACTCACAATATTTCAGACCGCTGATTTTGGCAAGTGCGTATGCCTCATTCGTTTTCTCGAGTGCGCCGGTGAGGAGGCAGCTCTCAGGCATCGGCTGCGGAGCCATTCGGGGATAGATACATGAAGATCCGAGAAACTCAAGTTTCTTGCAGCCATTGCGCCACGCGGCATTAATCACGTTCATCTCCAGCATCATGTTGTCGTACATGAAATCGGCAAGAGCAGACTCATTGGCCACTATGCCACCAACCTTGGCAGCTGCCAGGAAAACGTATTCCGGCTTTTCCGCTTCGAAAAAGTCGTTGACCGTCTGCTGGCAGATGAGATCAAGTTCCTTATGC
This sequence comes from Bacteroidales bacterium, assembly GCA_030524805.1. Classification (GTDB taxonomy): domain Bacteria; phylum Bacteroidota; class Bacteroidia; order Bacteroidales; family Muribaculaceae; genus Lepagella. The sequence goes on from JAUNFY010000069.1 coordinate 6,591, forward strand.
GTTCTGGTGATTATATTCTGATAGCCCTGGCGTTTGAGTTCGCGCACGATAGCGGAACCAACCATTCCGCGATGTCCCGCTACGTATATTTTCGATTCTTTTTCCATGATAAGTGTCTCAAATTCACAAAATCCACTCGAAATAAACATCAACTCATTTATTCGAGCCTCTTAAACGTAATGAAGCAGTTTAGACTTATCTTCAAATTGAAAGATGGGATCCGGAATCTTCCTCCGAATCCCATCAAATGCAAAATTAATACATTTTGAAAGAAAATGCAAATAAATCGCCGTATAAACTCACCTATTTAGTGGCAAGATTCAATTTTTTAGCGGGAAGTCCACCGCCGGTCACGGTCAATGTCACCGGGCCGGCCTCCCTGCGGCTTCTCAATATCACGGTCGCGGTGCCGTTGTAGAGGCTTCTGGAATCGCCTGTCATGGCTTCGTCGCTCGTCAGGTTGCCGTTGACAACGCCAACAATGTCGGCCGGTCCGTCAACCTTGAACTGAAGTTTTCCTGCGGCATCCTTGTCGGTGAGGCCCTTGCCGTCGACAGCTGAAACCTTTACATGCTGAAGATCCATGCCGTCTGCCTTCCAGTTGCTATTGTCGGCAGCAAGATCCAGCTTTTTAGCCTTTCCATGGGTCAGGAGCGAGTGGCGGGCCACTTCCTTGCCGTCGCGATATGCAATCGCCTCGACCTTGCCTTTCTTGTACGGCACATTGTCCCAGATAATTCGGTTGCGCACTTTCGCATCTGCCACATTGTTGGTCTTGCGGCCGATGGTCTTGCCATTGACTTTCAGTTCCACTTCGTCGGCATTGGTGTAGGTATAGAGTTTGATCAGGGCACCTTCGTTGAAGTTCCATCCATCGGTGAATTTGCGTCCACCCATCTTGACGTCGTTCCATTCCGTAGTGGCCACGTTCTCAAACGGAGCGATATAGACAAGAGGCTCGTCAGGCTTGAAGAACGACTTCAGGAAATAAGCGTTAGGCTTAGGTTCGAGCGAGATGTCAAGCACACCCTGCACCCAGCCTTTGGCAGGCCAGCCCTGCGACTCGCCGAGATAGTCGATCATACCCCAGTATGCGGCTCCGATCACCTTGTCGAGATCCATCTCAAACCAGTTGGGACCGAGATTGCTTGTATTGGCCTCGCTCTGGTAGAAGATCATCCAGGGATAGCGTTTCGAGTCGCCGGGGAAATACATGTAGCGGTAGTTGTAGGCCGCGATGTCGGTATGCTCAACGAGAGGAGCGGGCAGAGAGTCGGTATGCTCGTTGCGGCCTCTCGGGTGCATGGCCACAGTCACCAGACGCGTCGGGTCATATCGTTTGAGCAGTTTTTTCTGAAGTTCGAAAGGTGTCACGCCCCAGTCGTTGTAGGGGAGGTCGGGGATGAGTTGAAGCTCGTTGCCGAGGCTCCAGAAGACGATGCTTGGATGATTGCGGTCGCGTTTCACCCATTCAGGCACATCATGCTGCCAACGGGCCTCCCAGGGAGTGCGGCCTCCGCTAAACTGCTGTGTCCACTTGTCGTAAAGCTCGTCGACCACCAGGATACCGTTTTCATCGCAAAGGTCGAGGAATTCCTCGCTGTAGGGATTGTGGGATGAGCGGATATGATTGAAGCCGAATTCCTTGAGCATTTTGATGCGTTTCTCGATAGCCCTGGGATAAGCGGCTGCGCCGAGCGCTCCGAGAGTGTGATGGTTGGCGATACCTTTCAGAAGCACCTTCTTGCCATTGAGTTTCATGCCGAACTCAGGGGAGAATTCAACGCTTCTGATACCGAACCGCTCGGTGGCGGTGTCGGCCACAGTGCCGTCGGGACGATACAAAGTGGCTTTCAGGGTGTAGAGATACGGATTTTCGGTGTCCCAGAGAGTAACGTCGGGCAGTGAGATGCTGTCGAGACGGAATTCGCGGATCTTCTGCTTGCGGTTGTTCCAATGTTTCTGGGTCTTCGAATATACGCTGTTGCCATCCATGTCGAATATTTCGACACCCACGTTCACGCTGTCTATCCTGGCATGGGTAGCGAGTTCAGCATCGACAACCACAGTCGAAAGGTCGGTGCCTACTTTGGGAGTTGTAATCTGAAGGGAATGGCGGGTGAAGTATTGCTGCGGGTCGCCCACCTTGATCTTGACATCGCGGTAAAGGCCGCCACCGGTATACCAGCGGGAATTGTCGGGCTTGCCGGTGTCGGCTCTTACAGCTATCACGTTAGGCTCGCCATATTTCAGTTTTTTCGAGATGTCGCTCTCGAAGCCAAGGTAACCATAGTCGGTGCCTCCGATCCGTTCGCCGTTGAGATATACATCGCCCACGAGCATTATGCCACCGAAATCGAGCAGCACACGCTGTCCCTGCCATTCGGCATCGGGGGTGAAGGTCTTGCGATACCACCCTTCGCCCATATCCTTGAAACCACGCGAGCTGAGTTTGCTGGCAATATTTGCCATCTCGTTCGATTTGTCGCCGGTGTCGCCGGCTTCCGGAGCCACCCACGGCTGAGAAATCTGGAAATCGTGGGGCAGGTTCACGTTTTCCCATCCGGTTTCGTCGAAGACTACGTTTTCAGCACCCGGTTGCGCACCACGTGCGAACTTCCATCCGAAGTTCATGTCTACGGTCTCCGCGGCAAAGGCCTGCGCGGCGACTGCCGCTATGGCGGCGAGTAAGATTTTTCTTGTATTCATATATGTGATTCTGTTTTCATGGTTAATGCCTTATCTCGAGAGCCTTGCCATCGGAATCGAGGCTGAAGATGGGCATGGTTGCCTCCGGGTCTACGTCGTAGTAATGCACGGCGCTGTCGTTGACATACGGATGGTTTTGCTGAAGCATCCTGTAAACTTCCGCACCTGCCCAGATGGCGGGTCCATATCCATGTGCAGCCTTGACGCTGACGGGGCGATAGGCATAATATGCTGGGTCGAAGCCCATGCCGGTGCCCACGCAGGTTCCTTCCACTTCACCTTTACCGTTGATCTTGGTTGCCACAGCCTCCCATGCAAGCTGCGCCACGGGGCCGTAGGTGGTGGCTTCAAGCCAACCTTCATTCACACCATGGGCGAGAGCGTATGCGAAAATGGCAGTCGCTGATGTCTCTTCATACGTTTCGGGGCGGTCGAGAAGCTGATGCCAGAAGCCGTCGATACCCTGCAGCGAAGCCAGACCTTCGGCATGCTGGCGGTAGATATCGAGCAGTTCAGCCCGACGGGGATGATTTTCGGGGAGGAAGTCGAGGAGCTGGCAAAGGGTGAGTATCGCCCAACCATTGGCGCGGCCCCATGCCATTGAAGGCTGATGGGAAGCACCTTCAAGATAACCATGTCGGAAGATTTTCTTCTCGGGCATCCACATTCTCTTGATGAAACCTGAAGCGATGCGTGCCGCTTCGTCGAGCTGTTCCGGCTGACCGGCATACTGGCTGCGCACGGCCATCGAAGGGAGAGCCATGAACATGTCGTCGAGCCATACGGCGTTGTAGTGCGGACGGTTGCGTGCTATCGTTCCGTCGGGGAGATGCACAGGCGACTGCTCCACCACTTTCCAGTAGTTCTCGATGAAGGGTGAGATATTCAATGCAGAGTCGGCCATCGCCGCACGCATCCATGCGCCGGCCATCGCGCCGGCATCGTCGAGAGTGAGCGGATTCTTCACCTGACGGAGCTGGCCGTCGTCGGAAATATCACCCTCAGCCTTGGCAGCCTCGGAAGCGAGGAAGCCGATGCGGTCGCTAACGTAGTCGGAGTAACGTTTGTCGCCGGTGATGCGGGCTGCGTCGAGCAGGGCGTCGTACATCACGCCCCATTCATAGCTTGTAAGACGGTAGGTACCTTGGTTGACCTTGCCGTCGGTCATCTTCGCGGGAGTCACCTCGTCGATGAATGCAAACACCCGGTCGATGTCGGCTTTCACTGAATCGGGATTGAGCTGGCCGTAAGGGGTCTTGTAGTCTGGTTGGAGAAGATGCAGAGGGGTCGTTGAGTCGTTGATTTCATCCTCGGCGGTTTTTTGTTCCTTGGGGGCACATGCCGAAAGGGCTATCAGCATGGCGATGGATATCTTGGTGGTTTTCATGATTTCTTTTATGTTTTTGATTAATAATCGCGCATAATTCATTCGATGACACGGCTGCCACGGAATTTACGTCCCTTGAGGTCCGGACCGAAGTAGAAACCGGGTTCGGCAGGCTGATTGTAGGCCACATTCTGATTGGCCACGCTCACCCTGTAGGCCGGATCTTCCATAAAGGTATGGAAACGATAGTCGGTCGGGATATCCGTCACATAGAGGCGGAGGGCGGTGTTGTCTTCAGCGCGCACGAGCACTTCCTCGCGCCAGTCGCCGAGGATGTCAGCCTGAAGGCAGGGAGTGCGCTTTGTTCCGTTGTTGGATGAGCAACCTTCGAATTCCTTTATCTTGTTGACGTTGCCGGTTTCCCAGTCATACTTGCTGATCACCACGCCATCGAGAAGTTCGCGGAGCAGATCGCCATCCCAAAGCACACTGAAATTGACCGGAACGCGGCTCTTTGTAGGACCTTCGTAGTCATGTCTGGGGCTGATGAGCTCCCCTTTGAAGCTGCGTACGCCGTCGGTGTTTGGCGACCACACCTCCACTCCTTCATGAGTGGGATCGATATCGGCAGCCATACATCTTCCTATATCCTGCTTGCTCGGGAACTGGAAAATGACCTCACCGGTGGCGGCATCGCGCAGCGAACTGCCGTCGCGGCGGTTTTCATGGCAGCACCATACGTAGTACTTCTCATTGTTGACGTCGGAGAGAAGATGGATGGCATCGCCATGATACATACCTGTGGAGTAGAGTCCGGTTCCGTCGTTGTCTACGGTCATCTGTCCGTAGATGATTTCATCGCAACCATCGCCGTCCACGTCGGCCACGCGCAGGTTATGATTTCCCTGACCGCCGTAAGCCTCGTTGCCGGGCACGGTGGAGTCGAAAACCCATCTTTGTTTCAGTTCCTTACCGTCCCAGTCGAAGGCGGCCAGCACAGTCTTGGCATAATAGCCGCGGCACATCACCACCGAAGGATGCACGCCATCGAGATATGCGATGGCTGCGAGGAAGCGGTCGCTGCGGTTGGCATATCCGTCACCCCAGTCTTTGAGGTTGCCGCGTGCCGGGACATAATCGATGGTCTGGAGCTCACGGCCGGTGGCGCCGTCAAATACCGTCAGGTATTCCGGACCTGCCATCACCCTTCCGTTGAGGCTGCGCCAGTCGGCTTTCGGGTCGCCTATCACACGGCGGTCACCGTCGATAGTGCCATCGGCAGTCTTGCATACGAATTCCGCACGTCCGTCGCCGTCGAGATCGTAGACCATAAACTGTATATAGTGGGCACCGGAGCGCACATTCGTGCCGAGGTCGATACGCCAGAGTTTAGTTCCGTCGAGTTTATAGCAGTCGAAGATTGTAGGGCCGGTAAAGCCGTTGTGGGCATTGTCGTGCGAGTTTGTGGGGTCCCACTTCAAGATGATTTCATACTCACCGTCGCCGTCGACATCACCCAAAGAGGCATCATTCGCATTGTAGAAATATTCCTTGCCGTTGGGGTCCACTCCCAGTTCGGGGCGGTCGAGCGGAATATTGATGTATCCGGTCGGGGCATCGGATGGAAGCGTATAGGAGCCTGACAGCTTGCCCTTCGAGGGGCGCACCTCGTAGACGGCAGATTCAGCGCCTTTGTAGTTGTCTGTGAAGAATGTGGCATCCTTGATTGGCTGCCTGTTGATCTTCTTTCCGTCGCGATATACGTCGAAAGCCTGCGATTCAGGGTCTTGTGAAAGATAGCGCCATGACACGTTTACCTTATCGGGCGACTGCCTGACGGCAACGACACCGCGGCCGAGCGGTTCCATCTTCAGTTTTGAGAAATCGTAATTTGCCTGTGCAAAGGCCGAAATGAAGCCACCGCACAGGAAAGCGCAGCACGCCAAAGTTCGAACGATATGTTTCATTTATGTAGGTTATAAGGTTAGTTAATATGCTTGTATGGAATGTCACCCTACAAAATTAGTAAAAAAAAACATCATCTCAAAATCTGACAGGAAAATGAATGCCCGGCATTTTTCCTTTAATCATCACATAGGCGAAGCTCAGTAGCATTCACACAGTGCTTTTGACCTCGAAATACTTTCAGGAAACAGCAACAGATATCACGGTCGAAATAAAAGGCCAGGAGAAAAACATACGTAAGCCCCGGCCTCCTTCCTGAACAAAAGGGAGCCGAGGCTTTCATTATCAATAAACAGCAGGGGTCAGTGGGCGGGTGCAGCATCGAAACCGGCGGCGCGCACTGCTGCTATCAGTTTGTCGGCGTCGTGAGTGCCGTTGACTGAGGCTATGCCGGTGGAGAGATCGACAGCTATATCCTCAACTCCGGGAATGCCGGCTATGCTTTTCGTGACGGTGGCCTGGCAGTGAGGACAGTTCATGCCGGTGATTAAGTATTCTGTTGTCATGTCGGTTTGTGATATTTTGTGTTTGAAAAATCTTTTTATGAATGAGTAGAGCAGCAGCAAGACAAGTATCAGGCTGCAGATAGACGAGAACAGTCCGAATCCGGCGGCTCCATGTTCGTGGCCTGCGTGCATGGCGGGAAGGTTGAACCATGATGCCGGCAGGAGATAGTCGATTGCGAGGCCGAACAGAATCGAGCCTACTACGATTGACGCGAGGTAGACAGCAGCCGATCGGCGACCCATCTCTCGCGATATGAGTGTGAAAGAGGCGAAGTTGGCCGCCGGTCCGGCCATGAGCAGCACAAGGGCCGTGCCGGGTGAGAGACCTTTCAGCACGAGCGACATCGCGATAGGGATCGAACCCGTGGCGCATACATACATCGGGATGGCTATCACGAGCACCGCTATCATCGAGAGTATCGGAGTCTTGCCGAGTATGGAGAAGAAATCGGAAGGGACGTAGACCGTTATGATCGCGGCAATGACGAGTCCGGCCACGAGCCAATTACCTATGCTGCCCACAAGGTCGATGAATCCGTAGCGGAGCGCGGCCACGCAACGGCCCATGAACGATGCCGGTTGCTCATCGGCTTGATTGTCGGGCGCTGACGCAGTGTATGTGTGGCGATGACCGTGGTCGTGATCATGATCATGGTCTTTAGCCGAGCAATGACCGTCGGGACAGTCATGTGCGGTTTCTGACTTACCAACAGCAATACCACCGAAGAAGGCGGTGACGAGGGCGGCTATGGGGCGGATTACCGCGAATGCCGGACCAAGCAGCGACCATGTGGCGGCAATGCTGTCGACTCCGGTCTGCGGCGTTGATATCAGAAAAGATGTAGTGGCAGCCTTGGAAGCGCCACTGCGTCGCATGCCTATGGCTGTGGGAAGCACACCACAACTGCAGAGGGGAAGCGGAATGCCTATGAGAGAACTTTTGAGCACTGATTTCCAGCCGGAGCCGGAGAGGTGCCGGGCCATGACTTTCTGAGGGATGAAAGCGTGAAGGAGTCCGGCTATGAGGAAGCCCAGGAGGATGTAAGGCGACATCTCGTTGAGCATGAAAAGTAGTGATTCCAATAGTTTCATAGCTTATTGTTTTTGTTTTGCATTGCAAAGTTAATAAAAAAATCTTGCAACTTGGTGGCAAGTTTTTTTGGGGGCATGATTATTCATGTATACACATGACTACACA